>JBEGVB010000134.1:0-2661 GCA_041178545.1 Planctomycetota bacterium | reverse complement strand
CGGTGGTTGTCGAAGTTCTGGACCGCGTACTCGTAGTGCCAGGTGCCGTTGCCGTTGGGGGTCACCTTGACCGCGACGAAGAAGTGGCCGTCGTCGAGGCCGTTGCGCGCGTACCGCAGGGTCGAGCCCGCCCACTGCTGGAGGACGCTGCCCTGCGTGAACGGCACGCCGGTGTTTGCAAACGTCCACGCGGTGCTGCCGTTCCACGTCGCCGTCATCTGGCGGTGCGCGAAGTTGTTGAAGTGCAGGTCGCCCGACTCACCGCGCACGACGATGTGCATGCAGTAGAACAGCCTGCCGGGCACCAGCAGGTCCTGGTCGCGGAGCGTGACGCGGTTCTTCACCGTGTCCATGGCCGACGTCTGCGTGCTGGAGAGGCTGCGCGCGCCGTCGCTGTTGGCCGGGAAGCCCACGTCGGGGTCGCCGCGGTCGAAGTAGGAACCCACCGGGTTCCAGATGCCGGTCCACGGGTCGATCTCGTCTGCCGGGCCGAGGTAGAACCGGTTGGCGTTGGTGGACGCACCGTAGGTGTCGGTGCAGTTCACGCGGAGGCCGGTGCCGGTCGTCGTGCAGGTGCCGCCGCAGGTGCTCGCGGAGTTGGCCGCGGCAAACGAGTGCTTCACGTAGGTCGTGGCCGGGTTGGTGACCTGCTCCATGCGCCCGTTCGACTCGCGCACCACCATGTAGGCGAACATCGGATGGTCCGGGTTCATCGGCGCGTTCCACGGGATCGGCACGCGACCCGGGTTGCACATCGTGTAGCTGTAGGACATGCCGGTCTCGCCGTTGGGGTAGGTTCCGCGGCGGCCGAACTGGGTCGGGCTCGTCGAGTTCGTGAGACTGCCGTCGAGACCGGGAACGGTGTTGATCTGGGCGACTGCGGATGCCGCGACGACGGCAAGGCAGGCGAGGGCACGGACACTGCGCATGGAACTCCTCGGGTGGTGCCCTTGCGGGCGGTGTGGGACGTGCGGCGCATGCTAGCGACCATGGCTCCGTCCCATGCGCGCAGCTTGTCTCATTCGCGTGCATCCTGACGGCAGACCGCTAAGACAAGCTCCATGGAAGCCGTCCGGCCCGACTTCGCGCCCGCGCCCGGGCACCGCATCTACTGCAACCGCACCCTCAACATGCGGTCGATCAAGGCAGTCGGCTTCGACATGGACTACACGCTCGTCCACTACGACGTCGAGGAGTGGGAAGCCTGTGCCTACGGCCACGTGCGCGGCCGCCTCGCCCAGAAGGGCCACCCGGTCCACGACCTCCGGTTCGACCCGCATGCGTTCACGCGCGGCCTCATCGTCGACCTGCAGCTCGGCAACATCGTCAAGGCCAACCGCTTCGGCTACGTCACGCGTGCCGCACACGGCATGCAGATGATGGAGCACGATGCGCTGCGCAGGACCTACAGCCAGGTCTGGGTCAGCCTGAGCGCGCCGCGCTGGGTGTTCCTCAACACCCTCTTCTCGCTCTCGGAAGCATGCCTGTACGCCCAGATGGTCGAGCTGGCGGACGCAGGCAGGCTGGAGGGCAACCCCACCTACGAGCAGATCTACCGCATGGTCAGCACGGCCATGGACGCAGCCCACCTCGAGGGCGAGCTGAAGGCCGAGGTGGTCGCAGACCCGGAACGCTTCCTCGTCGACGACCCCGAACTCGTGCGGGCGCTGCTCGACCTCAAGCACGCGGGCAAGAAGCTGTTCCTCGCCACCAACTCGGAGTGGAACTACACGGTCCCGATGATGCGCCATGCCATCGACCGGCACCTGCCGAAGGGCACCTGGCGCGACTTGTTCGACCTCACCATCGTGCAGGCAAAGAAGCCGAAGTTCTTCGAGGCCAACGCCCCGGCGTTCCGCATCGTCGACGAGCAGGGCACCGAGGAACCCCATGCGGGCCCGCTCGCGACGGGCGGCCGCTACCGCGGGTGCAACGCACAGCTGGTGCAGGACTGGCTGGGCGTGGGTGGCGAGGACATCCTCTACGTCGGCGACCACGTGTATGCCGACGTGCACGTGTCGAGCTCGATCCGCCGGTGGCGCACTGCCCTCATCCTCCGCGAGCTGGAGGAGGAGATCGTCCAGGAACACCGATTTGCCGCCGACCAGGTCCTGTTCAACGAGGCCATCGAGCAGAAGGCCCACATGGACCGCGAGCAGGCCATGCTGCGACTCGCTCTGCAGCGCATGGACCATGGCGAGACGCTGCCAGCGGGTGCACCAGCAGGTGCCACGGCTGCCACCGAACGCCTCAAGGTCCTCCGTCAGGTCGGCGAGGCCCTCGACCACGAGCTGGCTGCGCTCGCACGCCGCGCCGGCCAGATCGGCAACCCGCGCTGGGGCCCACTGATGCGAGCCGGCAACGACAAGAGCCGCCTCGCCCGCCAGATCGAGCGCCATGCCGACGTCTACACGTCGCGCGTCGCCAACTTCCTGCACCTCACCCCGTTCGGCTACCTGCGCGCCGCCCACGGCACACTGCCGCACGATGCGGTCTGAGCAACGCTTCCGCGCGCTGATGGCGCTCGTGTGCGCGTGCACCGGTGCATGCAGCACTGCCGAGCCGCAACCACCGCAGGACCCGGTGCTCGCACTGCCTGCGCGCACTGCAACCACCACCGGCACCGAGCTGGCACGCGAACTCGACACGCTGCCGCTCGGG
>JBEGVB010000133.1:0-33198 GCA_041178545.1 Planctomycetota bacterium | reverse complement strand
CCCCCACGGCACCGCGCGTGGTGCACTGCTTGCCACGGTGGGGTCCCCCTCCTAGCATCCCGCCGCCTGACCAGGGCGGTTGGGCTCGTTTCCAAGTCTCCAAGAGCTTTCAGGGAGGAATCATGAACAAGGCAGATCTCGTCGCCGAAGTGCGCAAGAAGCTGGGCAAGGACTGCTCCAAGTCCCACGCACAGCTCGTCGTCAACACCGTGCTGACCTCGATCGGCAGCGGCCTCAAGAAGGACAAGGCCGTGGCCCTCACCGGCTTCGGCACCTTTGCCGTCAAGCAGCGCAAGGCCCGCATGGGCCGCAACCCGCAGACCAACGAGCCGATCAAGATCAAGGCTTCGCGCGGCGTCGGCTTCAAGGCCGGTGCCAAGCTCAAGAAGTCGGTCTGATCCCGCGACCGTCGCGACGCACTGCGAGGCAGCCATCTGGCTGCCTCGCTGCGTTTCCGCGCCGAACGGTGCTCAGTCGATCCAGCCGCCGCCCAGTACGAGTTCGCCGTCGTGGAAGACCGCTGCCTGTCCCGGGGTGACGGCATCCACCGGCGCGTCGAAGTCCACCAGGGCCACACCTTCTTCCTGCACGGTCACGGTCGCCGGGGCCGCGGCGCTGCGCGCCCTCACCTGCACCGCAGCGCGCACGGGCACACCGACACCGGGCGGCTCCACCAACCAGTTGAGGCCGCGCACCAAGGCGTGCCGCCGGGCCAGCCCCTCGCGCGGCACCAACACCACGTCCCCGCTCGCGGCGTCGATCCGGCCGACGTAGTGCGGGACCCCGAGCGCCGGCAGGCCGCGGCGCTGGCCGATGGTGAACCCGTCGACGCCGTCGTGCCTGCCGAGCTCGATGCCTGCCGCATCGACGAAGCGGCCGGGCCTGCCGCCGCCGCCGCGGCTCCGCACCACGTCGCGGTAGTCGCCCGAGGTCACGAAGCAGATCTCCATCGACTCCAGCTTGCGTGCCGTCGGCAGCCCAGCGCGCTCGGCCATCGCCCTGACCTCCGCCTTGTGCAGGGATCCCAGCGGGAACAGCATGCGGGTGAGTGCCGCGCGCTCGACGCCGAAGAGGTAGTAGGTCTGGTCCTTGTCGCGGTCGACGGGGCGCAACAGCCTGCCCGACTCGGTGCGTGCGTAGTGGCCGGTGGCCACGGCATCGGCACCGAGGTCCCTTGCGAGTTGCAGCAGGTGCCCGAACTTGAGTTCGGTGTTGCACAGCACACAGGGGTTGGGCGTGCGGCCGCTGCGGTACTCCGCGGCAAAGTGGTCCATCAACGCGCCGAACTCCCGGCTGTAGTCCATCGCGTAGAACGGCATCCCGAGCCGCTCTGCGACGACGGCGGCATCCCGCGCGTCGGATGCGGAACAGCACGACTTCTCCGACGCGCCACCCTTGCCGGAGACCCCGTTGCGCATGAACACACCCACCACCTCGTGCCCCTGCTGTTGGAGCAGGAGGGCGGCGACACTGCTGTCGACGCCGCCGGACATGGCAACCAGGGTGCGGGTCATCGGGAATCGTGGTCTGGGGACGGGCCCATCCCTATATTGCCTCGCCCTTCCTTTCCCAAACCCAAGTCCCCTCGATGACCGCGCACGCACCCTTCGTCCTCCTCGCACTGACCCAGGACCCTGGCAACCCCACGGACGGGCCTGCCGACAAGGGGCAAGCTGGGGGCGGGGCGGAATCGACTGCCACCCAAACGCCTGGAGGCCCTGCACCGGGCCAGGTGAATCCCTGCTCGGACCCGAACACGCTGATGATGTTCGGCCTGTTCGGCCTGCTCATGTACTTCATGATCCTGCGCCCGGAGCAGCGCCGCCGGAAGGAGGCGCAGAAGATGATGAGTTCGCTGCAGAAGGGCGACACGGTCGTGACCAACGGCGGCTTGCACGGCGAGATCGCCGCGATCAACGACAAGACCATCACCCTCAAGGTGGACACCGTCCGCATGACCTTCGACAAGGCCGCCATCGTGCGCGTGGAGCGCGATGAGGCCGCCAAGGGCGACGCCAAGAAGTGACCGTCCGGGGCGCCGCACGGTCGGCGCCCGCGGTGAGGCGCTCGTCGCTGCGGCCCTCCGCGCAAGGGGCTGGCGCGTCGTCGCCCACCGGCTCCGCGCTGCCGGTGCGGAGATCGACCTGCTCGTGCGGCGCGGACGCACCTGGGCCGCAGTCGAGGTGAAGTCGAGTGGGGCCCACCCCGCCCCCGAACGCACGGCACGGACCCCACAGTTCGACCGAATCGAACGCGCCCTCCGCGCCCTCGGCCCGACCCTGCGCCCGCGCCCCAGGAACCTGCGGGTCGACATCGTGGCCGTGCGGTGGCAGGATGGCTCCCCACCCGAGCTGTTGCATTTCCCGGCAGTGCGGTCGGTCGCCCCCCCGGATCGAGGGAACGCAAACCGCGCGTGCGCTGAACTTCGCCCGCGTGGATCGCCGATCTCCGAGTACCTTGCACTCCCTCAGCTCCCACCGCCCATGCCCACGCTAGCGGAACAGATCTTTCCGCGGCGGAAGCTGCTGCTGATCGCGAGCGAGTCCGTGCTGCTCACGGGACTCCTCTTCGCGGGCACCAACCTGCCACCGGTCGGCGTGTTCTCGGAGGGCATGGCGTCGGACCTCGACGAGTTGCTGCGCACGCTCGCCTCCTGCTTCATCGTCGCCGGGGCGTCGCAGGTCGCCCTCTCCTACAACGACCTCTACGACTGGCGCGTGTCACAGAACCGCGCCGAACTGCCCAACCGCCTCCTCTACGCGCTCGGCCACGCCCTCGTCGTCGTCGCCCTGCTGATCCTCGCTGCCCCGAGCCTCTTCCACTTCCCCGGCATCGCCGCGGAGACCGGCAAGACCTACCGTCTCATCGGGGTGATGGCCGCGTCGTTCGGCGTCCTGTTCGCGTGGCGCCTCACGTTCCACTGGTTCTTCTTCAAGTGGCGCTTCGGTGAGCAGGTGCTGATCCTCGGCACCGACACGAGTGCGCAGCAGATCGGCCAGATGGTGGTCGAGAACCCGCTCTCCGGCTTCGAACTGGTCGGGCTGGTGGCCGAGGACGCGCAGACGGAACTGGCCCCGGCCGAGGTCCCGTGGAAGCGCGTGCTGGGCCGCATCGAGGACCTGCCCGAGCTGTGCGTGCGCCATGGCATCGCGCGCGTGCTCGTGTGCCTGCGCGAACGGCGTGGCAGGGTCCCGGTCGAGGCCCTGCTCGACGTGCGCATGCAAGGCATCCTCGTGGAGGAACGCGAGGCCATGTACGAGCGGCTCGCAGGCAAGCTCGCCATCGAGTCGATGCGTCCGAGCTACCTGATCTACAACCAGGGGTTCGGCAAGCACCCGACCACCCTCGCGCTCAAGCGCTGCATGGACGTGGCCCTGTCCGTCCTCGGGCTCGTGCTCTCGATGCCCATCTGCCTGCTCGCCACGGTCGCGATCCTCGCAACCAGCCGCGGCCCGCTGTTCTTCGTGCAGGAACGCGTGGGCCAGGACGGCAAGGTGTTCCGGCTGGTGAAGTTCCGCACCATGCGCCCGGATGCTGAGCGCGAGACCGGGCCGGTCTGGGCGAAGGTCGACGACGACCGCATCACGCCCGTGGGCAGGTTCCTGCGCATCACGCGCATCGACGAGATCCCGCAGTTCCTCAACGTCCTGGCGGGTCACATGTCGTTCGTGGGACCGCGTCCGGAACGCCCCCACTTCGTCGCCCAGCTCACCAAGCAACTGCCGTTCTACCCGCTGCGCCACACGGTCAAGCCGGGCCTGACCGGCTGGGCCCAGGTGCGCATCGAATACGGCGCGTCGGTCGAGGACGCGATGGAGAAGCTGCGCTACGACCTCTACTACCTGAAGAACATGAGCGCGCTCTTCGACATGAACATCGTGCTGCGCACGATCGGCGTGATCCTGCTCGGCAAGGGCGCCCGCTGAGCCGCTGGGTCCTGCTGGCTTTCGTTTGTGCGACTGTGCTCGGCCCGTGAAGATCCGGCCATGCGGTACCGGATCCTCGTGGCGGACGACCTGACGGAGGAAGCGCTCCAGCTGCTGCGGCAGGTCGGCGAGGTCGTGGTGCGCAAGGGCATGGACGAGTCCTCCCTGCGCGAGGCGCTCGTGGGCGTGCACGCGCTGGTCGTGCGCTCGGCGACGCAGGTGACCGAGCGATCGCTCGAGCTGGCAGCCGACCTGGTGCTCGTGGGCCGCGCGGGCATCGGCGTGGACAACATCGACGTGGCTGCAGCAACCCAGCGAGGCATCGTGGTGATGAACACACCCGAGGCAGGAGCGACGACCACCGGCGAGCATGCCGTCGCCCTGCTGCTCGCGCTGGCCCGCAACGTGGCGGCAGCCGACGCGTCGGTGCGCAGCGGCCGCTGGGAACGGTCGCGCTTCACCGGCGTGGAGGTCACCGGCAAGACGCTGGGGGTCCTCGGGCTGGGCAGGATCGGCCGCGTGGTGGCAGACCGCGCCCGCGGGCTGGGCATGGTGGTCGTGGCACACGACCCCTTCGTGGCGCAGGAGAACGCACCTGCCGGGGTGCGCATGGTGCCGTTCGAGGAGCTGCTTGCGGCCGCGGACTTCGTGTCGGTCCACGTGCCCCTCACGGATGCCTCGCGCCACCTGCTGGGCCGGGACCAACTCGCCGCGATGAAGCGCGGCGCACGGCTGGTGCACGCGGCACGCGGTGGCATCGTCGACGAGGCCGCCTTGTGCGAGGCACTGCACACGGGCCAACTCGCAGGCGCGGCACTCGACGTGTTCGAGGTGGAACCGCTGCCTGCCGACAGCCCGCTGCGGGGCGCACCCAACCTGCTGCTCACGCCACACCTCGGTGCCTCCACCCACGAGGCACGCCAAGGCGTGTCGCTCGCAATGGCCCAACAGGTGGTGATGGCCCTCAGGGACGGGGTGGTGCTCGACGGGGTGAACGTCCCACGCGTGGCGCGGGCGGACGCAGCACTCCTCGGTCCCCACCTCACGCTGGTCCAGCGGCTAGCCTCGTTCCTCGTGCAGTTGCACCCGGGGCGGGTGCAGCGCATCGAGTTGCGCGCACAGGGAGCCGTCGCGGCCAACGGTCTCGAAGCGCTGACCGTTGCCGCCCTCGTGGGCGCACTGCGCCGGGTCACCGGTTCGCCGGTGACCCCGGTCAACGCCCGCCGGGTCGCGTCCGCGGCCGGCATCGCCACTGCTGCGCACGCCTCGAGCTGGAAGCGCGACTTCGTCAACCTGGTGCAGGTGGAGCTGGAGGTCGACGGCGCCTGCCACACGGCAGCTGGCACGGTCCTTGGCCACCGGCACGGCCGTCTCGTGGAACTCGACGGCATCCCGATGGACGTGATCCCCGAGCCACCGTGCCTCGTTTGCCTCCACCGCGACACACCTGGCGTCGTGGGGCGCATCGGCACGCTGCTGGGGTCCCTCGGTGTCAACATCACCCGCATGCAGACCTGCAGCACGGGGAACGAAGGCAGTGCCCTCGCCGTGCTGCAGGCCGACCGCGCCCTCTCGGCTGCCGAACACGGTGCCCTTGCAGCACTGCCCGGGATCGACCGCGCCGTACAGGTGCTCTGAGTAGGGCCAAGATCCTCCGGGTTCCGGCAGCCCACCCCTGCGCGTGTTGACAGTGCCGCGGGTCGGGCCACCACGGCCCGTGGAATCCCTGTCCCCGGGACGGCGAGGGCGAAAAGATGCGCGCTTGCAGGGCAAGGGACCCGGGTCGGGTCCCTGCCCGCGTCCCTTCCCACGACATCTCCTTCATGTCGACGTCGCACCCGAACCCCTGTTCCCGCCCCTGCGAGGATGCCTCCCGTGGGTGACTACCCGAAGAAGCACACCCCGGGGCAGCGCCTGATGATCGACCTCGGGTTCGGGCTCCTCGGTGGCCTGATCATCGGCGGGATCTACTGGGTGCTGCACAGCATGGGCGGCTAGGGTCCGTATCCTGACCTGGTGCCTGCGCCGCCCTTCGCCTCGGTCTACTTCGACTGCGACAGCACCCTCACCAGCATCGAGGGCGTGGACGAGTTGTTGGCGGAGGCACCCGCAGCACTGCGCGACGACATCGCGCGCATGACGCGCGAGGCGATGGAGGGCAGGCGCCCGCTCGCGGACGTCTACGAGCAACGGCTCGCGATGCTCGCCCCGCGACGCGCCTTCCTCGAACAGGTCGGCAGGCTCTACGTCCAGCGGGTCACGCCCGACGCACAGGCAGTCGTGTCGGCCCTGCAGTTCCTCGGCAAGCGCGTGGGCATCGTGAGCGGCGGCATCGACGTACCCGTGCGGATGCTCGCAGCCCACCTGGGCATCGACCCTACGCTCGCGCACGCGGTGCCGCTGCACTTCGACCCCGCAGGCGCGTATGCAGGGTTCGACCGTGACTCGCTGCTCTGGCGCAACGGGGGCAAGGCGCTCCTCGTCGACGCGCTGCCGCGCGACCACCACCCACTCTGCTTCGTCGGCGACGGGGCAACGGACCTCGAGGTGCAGGGGCACTGCGAACGGTTCGTGGGGTTCGGCGGCATCGCCTTGCGGCCCGTCGTGAAGGAGCGCGCCCGGTACTGGATCGAGTCCCCCACGCTGGCACCGCTGCTGGCATGGGTCCTCACCGACGAGGAACTCGCCCGGCTCGGCGGCGAGCCGACCTTCGGGCTGCTGCTGGAACGGGCGATGCGCGCCCCGGCCTGAACCCGGACTTCCACGGCACCGGGCCACGGGCGACGATGACGGCATGGGCGACCACCCCGTGCTGTTCCTCCCGGGTCCCACCGAGGTGCTGCCGGAGCTGCGTGCGATCCTCGCGCGGCCTCTGTGCGGGCACCGTTCCGCAGGGTTCGTCGAACTGGTGCGGACGACTTGCACCGGGCTGCAGGGCCTGTTCCGCACCCGTGGCCCGGCTGCATTCGAGACCTGTCCCGCCACTGCGCTGATGGAGGCATCGCTGCGCAACCTGGTGCCGCGTGGCGGCTCCGTCCTGCACCTGACCTGCGGTGCCTTCGGCGAACGCTGGGCCGGCATTGCCGAGTCGTGCGGCCGCAGGGCGCACCGACTCGAGGCGCCCTGGGGCAGCGCACACGCACCAGGTGCACTGCGGGAGAGGCTGCTGACGTCGCCCCCGTTCGAGGCCGTGTGCATCACGCACAACGAGACCTCGACCGGCGTGGTCGAACCACTGCGCGAGCTCGCTGCCGTGGTGCGCGAGGTCTCGCCGGAGACCCTCGTCCTCGTCGACGTGGTCACCAGCCTCGCCGGCGCAGTGCTGGAGTTCGAGGCCTGGGGACTCGACTGCGCCTTCGCAGGCACCCAGAAGTGCCTTGCGCTGGCACCGGGCCTCACCGTCTACGCGCTGTCCCCGCGCGCACTGGAACGCGCGGCCTCGGTGCCCGAGCGAGGCATGCTGCTCGACTTCGTGCAGGCAGTGCCGGAGACCATGGCCGGGAAGACGGTGGCCACACCCTGCATCCCGCTGGTGTTCGCGCTCTCGGCGCAGCTGGAGCGCATCCGTGCCGAGACGCTCGAGGCACGCTGGCGCCGTCACACTGCCATGCAGCACGAGACCTTTGCGTGGGCACAGCAGTGGGGTTTCGAACCCTACGTCGCGGACCCGGCTGTGCGTTCCCCCACCGTGAGCAGCCTGCAGTCCTCTGGTCGCGACGTCGAGGCCATGGCACGCGCAGCAAGGGAACAGGGGTTCGTGCTCGACCGCGGCTACGGCAACCTCAAGGGCAGTACGTTCCGCATCGGCCACATGGGCGACCACACCGTGGAGGGCCTGCGTCGGCTGCTGCGCGCAATCACCAGCTGAGCACGACTCAGCCGTGGACGAGCAGCCACATGGCACCGCCGACGGCAAGGACGGTGCCGAGGATGCCAAGGACCCCCACCCGCGCGCCGTACAGCCGCCACGCGACCGGGATCATGAAGACGGGCATCAAGGCCATGAGTGCGGCAGCGACACCGGTGTGCGTGGCCTGGCCGATGGCGACCATCGACATCCAGACCCCGAGCACCGGGCCGAAGAGCGTGCCTGCACAGGAGGCACGGAAGGACGCAGGGTCGCGCCGGACACGGCTGAGCAGGCCGAGCTGGCCGCGCACCACCGCGAGCACCAGCAACGCGAGTGCAGCTGCTGTCATCCGCACGAGGGCCGCGGAGAGCGAGTCCACGTATGCCTCCTGCAGCACGGGCCGTGCGATCACCGTGCCGCCTGCCTGTCCGAGCGCGCCCACGAAGGCACCGAGGATGCCGCCCCACCGCTGGGCAGGCGTGAGCGAGGGGTTCCACGCGCTGCCGTCGCCGCCACGGAGCAGCACCAGCACCACACCCGTGGTGGTCGCAAGCATGCCGACAGCCACGGGTGTCGTGAGGGACTCGCGCCCGAGCGCCATGGTCACCAGCGCCGCGAGGGCAGGCCAGGTGGCCATCATCACCGAGCAGATGCGCGGTCCCACGAGCGTCAGCCCGTGGAAGTAGCCGATGTCCCCGAGCACGAGCCCGACGATCCCCGAGGCGGACAGCAGCGCGAGCTGGTGACCGTCGAGTGCCGTGGGCCACACGCCGAGCCCGAGTGCGAGGTGCAGGGCGACCAGCAGCGGCACGGCCAGGAGGATGCGGAACAGGTTGACGGCCAGCCCACCCACCCTCCTGCTGGCCATGGCGAAGACGACACTGCTCCCCGTCCAGCTGACGGCTGTGCCCAGCGCGGCGAGAACCCAGACGTCGACCATGAAAAAGGCGCGGGAGTGTGTCACGCTGTGGGCACCGAAGCAACGTGACGGACCGCATCGAAGAGTTCCTGGTGCACCTGCGGCTCGGCAAGCGATCCTCGCAGGCCACGCAGAAGGCGTACGGCACCGACCTGCGTGCCTTTGCAGCCTGGCTGGCAACGCGGAAGACGACACTCGAACGGGTCGGGAGGCTGGAGCTGCGCCGGTACCTCGTCGAGTTGGAGGAACAGCAGCTCATGGCCACGTCGATCCAGCGCAAGCTCGCGAGCCTGCGCTCCTTCTACGGCTGGATGCAGCAGGAGGGCCACGTCGCCAAGGACCCGGCCCGGCTGGTCAAGGGACCGAGGGCACCGCGCAGGGTGCCGCGCTTCCTCTCGGTGCCGGAGGTCGATGCGTTGCTGGCCCAGCCCTTCGACGACGGTTGGCAGGGCTGCAGGGACCGTGCGATCCTCGAGGTCCTCTACTCCACCGGCTGCCGCGTGAGCGAGTGCGCGGGCATGAGCCTGCGCGCCGTGGACCTGGACGAGGGGATCGTGCGCGTGACCGGCAAGGGCGACAAGCAACGCCTTGCCATGCTGGGCGGCGCGGCCCGGAGCGCACTCGAGGCATGGCTGCCGCACCGCTCGCGCCTGCTCGCCGAGCACCAGCAGCGCGGGGTCGCGGCCTTGTTCCTCAACCGTTTCGGCAAGCCCTTGTCAGCCCGCTGGGTCTTCGAGACGGTGGTCGCGCGCGCGCGCGCTGCTGGGCTCCAGGTCCGGCTCACGCCGCACGGGTTGCGCCACAGCTTTGCGACCCACCTGCTCGACCGCGGAGCAGACCTCCGCACCGTGCAGGAACTGCTCGGCCATGCAAGACTCGTCACCACGGAGGTCTACACCCACGTCTCGGTGGGCCGGCTCCGCGACGTCTACGACCAGGCACACCCCCAGGGCAGGGGCGCTGCGTCCGGCCGCAGGCGTCAGGCCCGTCGCGCCGGCAACGCGGCCGGGGACTCAGGGAGCCCGTAGGCGCAGGTTCCCGCCCGGCACCAGGTGCACGAGCAGGACGGCGCCGCCATCGACCAGGTCGACCCGTTCCCGCGCCGGCGGACAGATCGCGATGCCACAGGGCTCTGTCCCGTCGAGCCGCGCACCGGGCTCCAGCGGCAAGCCGTAGGTGAACTTCCCGCGCGGCAGCTCGAGCGGCAACCCGGGGCCCGACTGGAGGGTGACCACCACGGCGAAGCCATGGGTGCGTGGCGATGCATCGGCGGCAACCGACCAGCGGAAGCCGGGGCTGCCGTGCTGGGCGATGCGCCCCTCGGCCAGCAGCCTGCGGAGCGAGTCGTCGGTCCGTGCACGCGCATGTGGGTCGAACCGTTCCTCCAGCAGCAGCGCGGTCCCGGGCGCCGCAGGATCGACGCCTGCTACCGCGAGGAGCAACGGCTCCATGGCATCCGAGGGCAGGTCGTGGCGGAGGAACCGCAGCATGCGCAGCTCGACCTCCGCACCGTCCACGTCGCGCTCGGCAACCGGGTGCCGCACCACCTCGACCATGTCGCGGAGGGCGGACTGCTCGAATCCCTGCGGCAGCATCCCGTACACGACGGGTGACCCGGGCGCGGCCAGGTGGGCGTGGATCCAAGTCGGCTTGTCCTCGAGGAACATGGACCACGGGACCATGCGGTCGTGGCCCGGCGTGCCGTTCGGCAGCAGCACGTGCGCAGCCTCCGGCTTGCGCGTCACCAGCCCGAACGTGTCGAGCACTCGCAGCGAGGTGCCGTAGCCCACCACGCCGATGGCCTCGCGCACGAGCGAGTCACCGGGCCGCACGTGCTTCCGCAGCTCGCGCACGAGGAGTGCGTCGCTCCTCGCACCGTTGCGGAGCTGGCGCCAGGTCAGGTACTCGGTCTCGCCCACGGGCCGGTCGCCGCGGAAGTGCAGCAGTTCGGCCAGGGGCGTGGGCCACCAACAGAGGTTCCATGCCGGTGGCATGCTCACGGCGACTGCACATGCTGCCACCACGGCAGCACCGCGCGGGCTGCGTGCGAACGCGATCCCAAAGGCGGTTCCCGCCGGGAACGCGACCAGTGGCAGTGCTGCCACGAGGAAGCGCCCCATCGGCATGAAGTCGCCACCCACGAGGACTGCGTGGGCGAGCAGGGCGAGTGCGGTGCCGAGGCACGCCAGCACCGCGGGACGCGCAGCCCGGACGCCGATGGCGAAGGGCGCGGCAAGCAGTGCCACCAGCACCCCTGGGAAGCCGAGCAGGAAGGCGCCCACGTAGGCTGCGCCGCGCTCGACCCGGAAGGCCGTGAGCGCACCCTTGGCGTGCACGGTCTGCGGCACGAAGTCGCCGTGGTACGCCAGCCGGAACACCATCCACCCGCCTGCAGCGAGCAGCGCAAGCCCTGCAGCGGCGGACGAGGCCCCGCGCAGGGCAGTGCGTCGTGCACCACCGCCGAGCAGGAAGCCGAATCCACAGACCACGAGCGCGAGCAACACGCCCTCGGGCCGCAGCAACGCGAGCACACCGCCGGCCACGCCTGCCGCGACGGGCCGCGGCCCGCTCGGCTGCAGGAAGAGCGCCCAGACCATCGCCCACAGCGCGAGGGCGGCAGGCGCGGTCTCCAGCCCGCCGCTCGACCAGACCCACACGGGAGGCAACAGGGCGAGGAAGGCCATGGCAGCGACACCGGCCGCGGAACCGGCCACCCTGCGCACGGTCAGACCCACCCACGCCCACGTGGCCAGCGCACATGCTGCCGAGGTGAGGGGGGCCACGAACCGGGGGTGCAGGTCGAGGAACTGGAACCCGGCGAGGTAGATCACCCACAGCGGGCAGGAGTAGCCCTCCACCGGCGAGTCGCCGGCGAACCAAGTGAGCCCGTCGCCTGCAGCGAGGTTGGCCGAGTAGGTGAACGCGATGAACGCGTCGTCACAGACGAACCAGAACCGTGCGGCCATCAGCGCGTGGACGAGCGCCAGTGCGAGGAACGCACACAGGAAGCCGAGACCGCGCGAGCCCACGGCTCAGGCCCCGCCGACGGTGCCGTCGAGCCGGCGTGCGACCGGTGCCAGCACCGCGAAGGCAACCAGGTAGATGCCCGCGGAGACGAGCAGGACCGCGCCGAAGCCGAAGTTCATCGAGAGGATGACGGTCGCAATCGACCCGACCACCGTCATCGAACCGTTCACCGCCCAGGCCCACGGCACGAAGCCGGGGTTGGTCCGTTGCACCAGGGAGATGCCCCAGGCGAACGGCATGCCAAGCAGCAGGGCAACGGGCGCGGTCACCAGCACCGTGACCGCCGCACGGACCGCGAAGGGCAAGCCGATGCACGCGTCGACCAGGTGGTGGCTGCCGAACGCGATGAGCACCATGCAGCCGAGCAGCAGCAACGGGATGCGCCGTGCAGCGCGCGAACCCTCGCGCAGGAAACGTGCGGACCAAAGGCTGCCTACCCCCGTGAACAGCAGGATCGCGAAGAGCGTCACCACGATCGAGTACAGCGGTTGCCCGAGCAGCAGCGTGAACTTCTGGATCAGCGAGACCTCGATGCCGATGAAGCCCACCCCCAGCCCGGCGAAGAACACCAAGTACCTTCCCACCCCTTCCCGCGAACCGCCGCCACCATCCCTGCGGAAGCAGAGCGGCAACACGATGAGCAACGCGGCAGCAAGGGTGGACGCCAGCAGCTGGCCCCACAGGAAGAGCGGGTTGCCCTGCACGACCCAGGTGGGCTTGTTGAGGTTGGCAGCTGCCGTGTCCGGGTCGCTCCAGCGGAGGAAGCTGAAGAAGTAGGGCCGGTCGTCCGTGGTCGGCGAGATGTCGTACGGGTAGTCCGCGGTGAAGGCTTTCTTGTCCTGCGCCAGCAGGAAGCGCGTCACGTCGAGGCGCGTCTTCTCGAAGTCGAGCTGCGTGGCGTCGGCACCGGGCTGCTCCAGGGCGGCGACCGAGGCTGCGAGGGCATCCACGCCGCCGGCCATGGCCTCGCGGCCCGGCAGCACGACCTTGCGGATGCCCGCGCGGTCGGCAAAGCCCTCGAGCTTCGCGCGTTCCTCCGCGGTCCACGCGCCCTTCTTGAGCATCACGGCGATCAGGTAGTCGTCGGTCTTGAGGGCGGCCACCGAGTCGGCAAACGATGCCTGCGCAACAGGGTCGAGCGCCGCGTGCATGTTGTGCATCAGGCGGATCGTCTCCATGCCCGCGGCCATGCGCGTGACCTGCAGGATGCCGCCGGGCGCCAGCCGGTCGTACATCGCCCGGCACGCCTCGACGGTGTAGAGGTAGTTCTCCGCCAGCACGTATGCGCCCGAGTTGAGCGCGGTCCAGGTGTCGATGCCGGTGAGCTGGATCACGTCGAACTGCTCGTCGGTGCGCATCAGGGCACTGCGGCCCTCGTCGCACACGAGTTCGACGCGCGGGTCCTCCAGCAACGGCTTGCTGAACGGCAGCGCCACGGTGTGGTGCAGGTCGAGGATGGCCTGGTTGAGCTCGATGCCACGGATCAGGCTCGCATCGTGCGCCTTGGCCGCCCACAGGTCGGGCGCGCCGCCGACGCCGATGACGAACACGCGCGGCTTGGTGCCCTCCTTCACCTGGAAGGAGGCCGAGTACATCGTCGACTTCAGCACCTCGAGCTTCTCGGGCTCGCCGCCGAAGTTGGTGAGCATCGTCCCGGCGTCGCCGTCCTGCCCGATCCACATCTGCAGCGGGATGGGCATGGTCATGGCAGTACTGCCACGGGCCTGCAGGAAGCGCGGGGTCTGCGGCGGCAGCGGCAGGACGTCGATGCGCGAGTTGGCGGACCACTGCGTGAACACCGGCCGGCCGAACTCGGTGAGGGTGTGTGCCTGCGTGACGTCCAGCCAGCGCTTGCCGGGCACCGGCAGGTCGGCATCGAAGCGCGGCAGGAAGAACGCGCAGCCGAGTGCGAGCACGGCGAGGTTGGTGCGCGTGGCCATCCCCACCGTCGCAGGCGCGGCCGCAAGCGCCGCGAGGATCGCCAGCAGCAACGTGGCGAGGAAACAGCCGCCGGCGCCCACCGGCCACAGCAGCAGCGGGCACATCAGGCAGCCGATGGCCGCGCCCACGAGGTCTGCTGCGTAGACCTGGTTCACGCGCCCAGCATGGTGCGAGAGGATCAGGCCGATGGCCGTGCCGCCGAAGAAGAAGGGCACTGCACAGGCAAGGTTGAAGAGCGCGAACTGCGCCACTTCGCCCGCATCCTGGAAGTGCAGCGTCTCCGGGATCTGCGCGGTGAGCAGGTAGAGCCAGCAAAGCGGCAGACTGGCGACGAAGCCCGCGGCGAAGCCCCACGTCCACCCCACCGGGTCGGCGCGCCACCGCCGGTCGAGCAGCGCGAGGAACGAGCCCGAGGCGCCGATGCCCAGCAGGCTGTTGGAGATGATGAGGAACCCGAAGTGGAAGTGCAGGCGCAGCGCGCAGACGCGCGTGAGCAGCACCTGGAACGCCAGCAACGCGGCAGAGACGAGCGCGATGGTCCAAAGCGCGCGGCGGAAGGTGGAACCCGTCGAGTCGGCGTTCATGGGCAGCTGGGCAATCTAGCGGGCCGTCGGTGGCAGGGGCGCCACCGCACGGCGGACCGCGTCGGGTTCATCGGCAACCGGACCGGGCCGGGTGAACCTGCGCCGCAACGGGCACGGGCGCGCCGTACTCTCCCGTGCCGTTCAGGTGCGCAACCGCTGCAGCAGGTCCCGCAGCCCACCCTGCAGGGCCTTCCCCATGGCCGCAGCCAGTGCCTCCGGCGACCGGTCGGCTGCGTCCACCCGCTCGGTGACGCGACAGTTGACGGCACCATCCACGTCGAGGACCACCACGGCAGCAGGCGGTTCGGAGCGCAGGTCGAGGTCGAAAGCGCCCACGTGCACCTGGACGCGGCGCGAGTCCGCGCCGGCACCACGCAACAGGGCGCGCACGGACTCCTCCACCATGGCGCGCGGATCGGCCACCCAGAGGTTCTCAGCATCGGCCACCACCTCGTGCGTCCCCGTCCGGACCGCGAAACGCGCCGTCAGCCACTCGGCAGCCGTCACGCGCTCCACGCGCACGTCGAGCATGGGCTGCAGTTCCTCGACACCCACCGTGGGGTCGAAGGTGCGCGGCGGAGCGGCCTCGGAACGGAGGCTCACGCAGGAGGAAGCAACAAGGAACAACAAGAGGAAAGACCGAGGCATGTCAGTTCTTCCGGAGGGGCGAGGAACCGGGCGTGCGCCCGAAGAGGAACGAGTTGGCATCGCGCTCGAGCTGGTTCATCACCCGCTCGATGGAGGCAAGCGAACGCCGCAACTGGTCGAGGTCTGCCCGCGCGTCCCGTGCGAGACCCGCGGCCTCGTCTGCGGCACCGCGCAGGCTGGAGCTGGTCGCTCCGAGGTCTGCCTGCCGCAGGTTGGCATCGAGGGTGTCGTTGAGGCGCGCCATGTTGCCCTCGACCTGCTTGGACAACGCGCGCAGGTCGGCGACCAGCGACTGCACGGGGCCGTCGGGCTGCTGCCACGACTGCACCAGTGCGCGCACCTCGTCCGCGGCACCGCCCACGGAACGCATGGCCGGCAGGTCGCCAAGCGTGTTCACCTGGCGCTCGATGGTCTCCAGCGTGCTGCGCACGCGCGTGGCGAGTTCCTCCAGCTTCAGCTTGGACAACTCCCCCCGGACGTCAGCCATGAGTGCCTTGGTCTCGTCGAGCACGGGCGGCAGCTTGCGCGCGAGGATCGTGAGGCCCTCGGCAAGCGTCTTGAGCGTGCTCGGGACCGTGGCAATGGTGTTGGGCTCGACCGGGAACGGCAGGGTCTTGGGGTCCTTCACCTCTTCGTCGGGGAAGTAGTCGACCTGGAGGAACGAGGAGCTGGTGATGGCCGAGGACTCCACGCGGGCACGCAAGCCCGGCGGGAACGGGTCCTTGGTGTCGAGGCGCGTGGGGTCGAGGCCCAGGTGCACCATTGCCTTGTCGTGCATGGCTGCCGTCACCCTCAGGTGCCGCTTGTCGGGGGCAACGGTGATCGAGGAGACGGTGCCGATGAGGACGCCGCGGAACCGCACCGGCGACCCCGACTCGAGACCGGTGAGGGCCTCGTCGAAGTAGGCATGGGCGACGTGGTTCGAGGTCTGCAGCGTGTTGATGGCGAGCCAGGCGATGCCGCCGAAGAACGCAGTGGTTCCGGCGAGCACGAACAGGCCGAGCTTCCAGGGGTTCGCGGAAAGGCTCATGGGTTCGGTGTCGGGTGGGCAGGCGCCTCGCGGTGGAAGAAGGCGCGAACGGTCGGGTGGGTCGCGGTGTCGCGCAGCTCGGCAGGACTGCCGCGCGCGAGGATCGTGCCGGCATCACGGTCGAGCATGATGCACTGGTCGGCGATGCGGAAGATGCTGGCCAGCTCGTGGGTCACCAGCACGACGGTCACGCCGAGGGTGCGGGTGAGCGTGAGGATGAGGTCGTCGAGCTCGCTGGAGGTGATCGGGTCGAGTCCGGCAGACGGTTCGTCGAGGAACAGCAGCTGCGGGTCGAGGGCGAGTGCACGCGCGATCCCTGCGCGCTTCTTCATGCCGCCCGAGATCTGCGCGGGCAGGAACGACTCGTAGCCGGCGAGGCCGACCAGCCGGAGACGGGCACGGGCCACGGCACTGACGGCCTCCCTCGGCAACCGCGTCCACTTCTGCAGCGGGAGGGCGACGTTCTCCTCGAGGGTCATCGACCCGAAGAGGGCACCGCCCTGGAACAGCACGCCGAAGGCCGGCGGCTCCAGGCCCTTGGAAGGCTTGCCAACGCCTGCGATCTCGATCGTCCCCGACATCGGCTCGGCAAGGCCGATCAGGTGGCGGAGGACCGTCGACTTGCCGCAACCGCTGCCGCCGAGGATCGCGAACACCTTGCCTCGCTCCACGTCGAAGTCGAGGTTGCGCAGGATGGCCTTGCCGTCCCAACCCACCACGAGGTCTCGCACGCCGAGGACGGTGTCCATCACCACCCCACCATGGAGAAGACCCATGTGAAGAAGAAGTCGAAGGCAACGAGCGCGAAGAGCACGGCCACCACGGCAGAGGTAGTGGACCTGCCGACGCCTGCAGCGCCGCCCCGCGTCGAGAGCCCGCGCTGGCACGCGACCAGTGCGATGAGGATGCCGAAGAAGAAGCTCTTGCCCACGCCGGTGTGGACGTCCTTGAGGGCGATGCCCTCCTGCGTCCCGAGCAGGTACGACTGGAACGACATGTCGTAGTAGCTCATGCCGATGGCCATGCCACCGAGGATGCCGAGCACGTCTCCCAGCACCGTGAGCAACGGCACCATGAGGAACAGGGCGATCACGCGCGGCAGCACGAGGAACCGGTTGGGGTCCATCCCGAGCGTGCGCAGCGCGTCCACCTCCTCCGACACCTTCATGGTGCCCAGTTCGGCTGCGTAGGCAGCGCCCGTCCGGCCCGCGACGAGGATTGCCGTCATGAGCGGGCCCAGCTCGCGCACGATGCTGATGCCCACGAGGGACGGCAGGAACGACTCGGCGCCGAAGCGCTCCAGCTGCAGGGCTCCCTGCAGGCCGAGGATCAGCCCCACGAGGAAGTTGACGAGGCCCACGATGAACAACCCGTCCGCACCTGCGCGCTCCATGAGCCCAGGGACGTCCGTCCAGTGGACCGAGCGCGGGCGGGCCAGCGCTCGACCCATGCTGAGGACCAGCGAGCCGGCGAACTCGGGCACGGAGCGCAGCGATGCAGCGAGGCCGATCGTCGCGATGCCCACCCGGGAGAGGAAACCGGGCCGCGGCGCCGCACGCACGATCTCGGTGCCGGCCCCGTAGAGTTCCAGCAGCCTCGCGACCGCCGTGCTCGCACCGGCAAAGTCCACGGCGATGCCGCTCCGCCGGCAATCGTCCTGCAGACCCACCAGCAGTGCCGCAGCCGCGCCCTCCATGCGGCTCACGCCGCCGAGTTCGACCCTGCACCGACGTGGCCCGCTCCCGGCATGGGTCAAGGCAACCGCCTCACGCAACCGCCGCCACAGCTCGGGGCCGTCCTGCAGCCCGAGTCGACCCTCCAGGTGCAGCACCTGGACACCGTCCCTGCTCTCGGGGCGGAGGCTGAAGGAAGGCTCGCTCAAGGGGCGGGGATGCTATCCACCGCCCCAGCACATTCCACGAACCTGCTCAGGCAATGACCAGGCTGCGGTCCTTGCGTGGGACCACGCGCACCGGCTCCTGCCGCCGCGGCGCCCCGATCGCAGCCATCGTCTGCACCAACTGGTCCGCGTCCATCTGGCGCGCGGCAGTCAGGTTCTGCCCCGAGAACTGACGGCACAGGTCGTTCACGGTGAGCATGCCGATGGGGCGGGACGTCTCGTCCACCACCGGCAGCCGATGGACCTGGTTCATCCGCAAGATCGTCTCGGCGGAGTGGAGCGAGTCGTCGGGACGGCACACGTGCACCTGCCGCGACATGGCGTCACTGACCAGCAACTCGTGCAACGGCCGCCCGCGCAACATGCTGGTCATGGCGACGTCGCGGTCGGTGACCATGCCGACGAGCTTGCCGGAGACATCCACCACCGGCAGTGCGCCGATGTCGTGGTCCCACAGCAACTGGCTGACACGGAGCAGGGAATCGTCGACGTGGCACGTGACCACGCCTTCGCGCATGCAACTGGACACCTTCATCGTTTTCTCCTGTGCGCTCGATGCGCTTGGTTGACGAGGGGATTGTCGCAGCCACCCACCCTGCGCGCTGGTGGCCATGCAGCACAGGCACATGTTCGCACCCGACTACGGCCTGCGGCCCAGCGCGCGCGCCATGGCAGTGCCCCACAATCGGGAACGAGGTGAAGAGCATGCACACAGCAAACCATGGCAACCTTTCGTACCGCAGGGGCCGCCGCGCAGGCGACGGCCACCCGGATCCCTACCGCGAACTCGGCAAGACCGCAGGCGCTGCGGTCTGCCCCCAGTGCCACGTCGTGCACGAGGGCGGCCACTGGCACTGGGGCAAGGCTCCGGAGCAGGCCGTCGAGACGACCTGCCCCGCCTGCCGGAGGGCCCACGACCGCTTCGCGGCACACGTCGTGCACCTGCGCGACGTGCCAACGGACCACCGCACCGAGATCCTCAGCCAGATCTACCACGTGGCCGAGGTCGAACGGCGGGAACACCCCCTCGAACGGCTGATGCAGCTGCGCGAGGAGGGCAACCAGATGGAGGTGGCCACCACGGGCGTGCACCTTGCACGTCGCCTGATGGCCAACCTGCTGCGGACCTGGCGCAACCGCGTCAAGGTCCACCACGGCGGCGACCGCACGCTGCTGCAGTGGCACGCCTGAGTGCGGCCACGGGCGCGCCCGCGAGCCTTCCCGGACGCGCCCTGCCCCGGCTCGCGGGGTGAGCGCGTCCGGACCCGATCACCTCGCGGCCTTGCGGGAGCGAGCCCTGCCCCCCGGAGTCTTGGCGCCTGACTTCGGCGCCTTCCTGGCCTTGGCGGTCTTCGACGGACTGCTCGTCACCTTCGCGGTCACCGGCAGCACGACGTTCTTCCACTCCACGGCCCCGGCGGTCGACGTGCACTCGACAGGCTCGTCGCAGACGCCCATCTCGCACTCGATGCCGGACGGGGCCTCGACCGGCGCCACCAGGAGACGTGGAGCGCCGACAGCGGCCAGCGCACCGACCAGCCGGTCGGCACCGGCAAGGCGCAGCTCGGGCTGGCGCGTGGCTGCCACCGACCGCAGCAGGTCGTTCACGCTCAGGATCCCCGTGAGCCTGCCGGTCTCGTCCACCACCGGCAACCTGCGCACCTGGTGGGCCTGCAGCTGTGCCTTCGCGGAAACCGTCGTCTCGTCCTCACCGCACGTGAAGACGTGCTTTGCCATGGCCGCGCGCACGGGGATCTCGTCGAGGCGGAGTCCCTTGGTGTAGCTGGCCATGCACGCATCGCGGTCGGTCACGATGCCGACCACGTGGTGGTGTTCGTCGACCACCGGAACGCAGCCGCAGTCGTGTTCCCACATCAGCTGGGCTGCCACCGCAAGAGTGTCCTCGGGACGGCAGGTGTGGGGCTGCCGCGTCATCACGTCCTTGACCTTCATGTTCGCCTCCATGTGTGGTGGCGATCCTAGGCAGGACTCCCGGACGCGGAATGGGCCCAAGGGCGAAATCGCCCCCACGGCAGAATTTCACGCCAGCAGCCGCAGGGCCTCGTCCACGTCGCCCTTGCTGCCGAGGTACAGGGGCGTGCGCATGTGCAGCTTGGTGGGCACCACGTCGAGGATCTCCTGGCTGCCGTTGCTTGCCCGTCCGCCGGCCCGCTCCGCGACCATCGCCAGCGGCGCGTTCTCGTAGAGCAGCCGCAGCTTGCCCTCCGGCTTCTTGACCTCGCCCGGGTACATGTAGATGCCGCCGCGGACGAGCGTGCGGTGGAAGTCGCCCACGAGCGCGCCCGCGTAGCGCGCAGCCCGCTTGCCGCAGGCCGTCTGCTGCTGGCGGAACCTCGCGATCATCGCGCGGGTCTTGTCGTCCCACTTCGCCTCGTTTGCCTCGTTGACCGAGTAGGTGCCCTCGCCCTCGGGGATGCGCAGGTTCGGGTGCGTGAGGAAGAAGGTGCCGATCGAGCGGTCCAGCGTGAAGCCGTTGACCGCGCCGCCAGCGGTGTAGACGAACATCGTCGAGGGGCCGTAGAGCACGTAGCCGGCAGCCACGAGGTTGCGGCCGGGCTGCATGAAGTCCTCGATCGTGGCCCGGGGACCCGTGGTCTTGCGGCGGTAGATGCCGAAGATGGTGCCGATCTGGCCGTCGACGTCCACGTTGCCCGAGCCATCGAGCGGGTCGACCGCGACGACGTACTTGCCGCCACCGTCCACGTCGAACGCACGGATGTCGTCCATCTCCTCCGAGGCGATCGCGCCGACCATCGGCATGTGCTCGAACACCTGCAGGATGATGTCGTTGCCGATCACGTCCAGGGCACGAACCTCCTCGGCCTGCACGTTGGTGTCGCCGGTGAGGCCGAGCTTGCCGACGAAGCCGGCGCGCATGATCTCGCTGGCCATCATGCGTGCCGCGAGGCTGATGCGGTTGAGGACCGTCGAGAGGTCGCCGGAGGCGCCGCTGTTGGCCTGGTCGCGGAAGAACTGTTCGCTGAGCGTGAGGCGGGTCATGGCGGGAATAGGTCGGGTCGTTGGATCGGTCCTTTGTATCGGCGCATTGGACCCGCGGAGGCGAGGCCTCTCAACGCGGGACCACGAGCAACGGGGTCCCTGCGTCCCCGACGAACAGCCGGCCGGTCCCCAGTTCGTCCGGTCGCACCGGTACCACCCATGTGGTGGCCTCGCGACTGACGAGGACCGTGTGCCGCGTGCCGTCGGCCTGTTCCGACACGAGGACTGCACCTGCCTGTGCTGGCCACAGCACGAGGTGGCTCCCGTCCGGCTGGACCCCGAGGTGCGCGGGCCCCGGGACGACGGGCGACGGGCCGTGCCCCCTGCGCCACCAGATCCGGAACGAGTCGGTGCCGGGCCTGCCCGCGTCGCCCTGCCGGTCGTCGAAGCGCGCCACCTCGACGAGGTCGCGCTGCGGGTCGAAACCCTGCCCGAACAGCTGTCCGCATGCGTGCGGCAGCGAGCGGTCGAGCGAGAACTGGACCGGGTGGTCGGCGACGAAGCGCACCCCGAGCGCATCGAGGTGGCTGCCGAGGGAGTTGGACCGCAACGCGGCAAACGCGCGGCCGTCGACCACGCCGTCGAGGTTGTGCACGGCGCCTCGGTGCAACCACGCGACGATGCCGCTGTTGAAGCAGGCCATCGGCTCGCCTTCGGGCACGAACCTCCCTGCATGGACGCCACACCATCCCATCTCGCGTTGTGCCCCCAGTGGCTCGCCGCGGTGCACCGTGGCATGCGCACCCTGGGCAAGGGCTGCAGCACACAGCGCGAGCGGCAGCCGCCGGAACGCGAGCAGCCCGAGTGCGGCAACGGCACCCAGCGGCGCGAGGTAGTGGTCGCGCGGGTGCGCACGCAGGACGTAGTGCAGCAGGAGCATGGCCCCCAGACCAACGAAGACCGCCAGCAGGTCCAGCTGAACGCGCCGCGACGCCGCACGCGGCCAGAGTGCGAGCAGCACCGCGGCAACGCATGCAGTCTCCAGGTCCGACGCGCCGGCCACCGCCGCAGCGGCAACGAGGACCCAGCCAGACCTGGCGATCCAGCGCGGCACCGCGGGCCGCGCGAGCGCGGCCACGGCGAAACCGACGGGTGCGAATCCCACGGCAGCCCACGCGTTGCCCAGCAGCACCGGCCGCAGCTGCCACCAGGTCTGGGCCCAGAACCCCGGCTCGCCGAAGCCGCTGCGCGTGGCCCAGTGCAGCCAGGGGATGGGCAGGCCGGAGTCCGGCAACCAGCCGGCACCGAGCCAGCGGTTCCAGCCGAGGTGCGCGGCCAGCACGAGCAACGGCACGCCAAGCCCGCGCCAGCCGCTGCGCGCCAACGACAGCAGCAGCACCACCCCCCACAGGTCGTTGCGCGCGAACACGAGCAGCAGGCCCAGGACGGCGAACGCGACGGTGCCGCACTTGCGCGCCCGCCAGACCAATGCCAGCAACAGGCAGGCAAGCGCGGTCTCCTGACCGTTCTGCGCCTCGGCGAGCAGGAACGGGTTGCCGAGATAGAGCAACCCGACCGCACCGCCGGCGACGGCACTGCGCGCAGCACCTGCCCAGAGGACTGCGGTTGCAGCATGGAGCAGCAGGCCCAGCAGGTGCGCGAGGGTGGGAATGGCCGCGACGCCACCCACCGTGCCGCAGAGCGCGAGCAGCAGGCCCCACAGCGGCTGCACGCCACTCGTCGTGGTGCCGGCACTCACCACCGGGCCTGCCCCGTCGACGATCCCCCGGGCCCAGCAGAACGTCAGGTACGCATCGTCGCGGAAGCGGTGGGCACACGCAGGCTCGGCGAAGTCGAGGCCGCGTGTGAGCCCGAGGACACACACGAGCGCGGCAAGCACCAGTGCCGCAACGGCACCTGCACGCCGAACCTGGATCACCGCGACTCCCCCAGCAGGTGCAGCCGCACGTCCTCGCCGAGCGGACCGCCCGGCTGCAGTTGCACGTCGTTGTGCCCGCGGCCCTCGACCACCACCAGGCGGCCGCGGGGGAATGCCGCGGCCAGTTCGCGGCCGTGCGCGAGCGGCACGATGCGGTCGTCGGACCCGTGCACGACGAGCACGGGACACTGCACCTGTGCTGCGACCGACAGGCTGTCGAACCGGTGGCGCGCGAGCAGTCCCACCGGCAGCCACGGGTAGTGGAAGGAGCCTGCGGCGACGATCGACGTCGGGGGTGCCAGCAGCAGCAGCCGATCGACCCCGCCAGCCGAGGCCACGTGCACCGCACTGAACGTGCCCAACGAGGTGCCGCCCGCGTACAGCGGCACGCCCAGCTGCTCCGCCCGCGCGCGCGCCCATGCGATCGTGGCACGGGCATTGGCGAGGATCGTGTCCACCGAGGGCCGACCCGGGCTGGCGCCGTAGCCGGGATACTCCGGCGAGACCACCTCGAGCCCGTAGCCCGAGAGCTGCAGGGCCCAGTTCGCACAGCTGCGCAACGACTCGCCGTTGCCCACGTACCACGCGAGCACGCCGTGCACCTTGTTCGGCGCGCGGTGCGCGGCGCGGAACGGCCTGCCGTCCTCGGTGCGCAGTTCGACCTGCTCGACGCCTGCAGGCAGCCCCAGTGGCCCTGCCGGACGGAACGCGCCCGGGAACGTGAGCTCGTCCTGCATCCACCACACCATGCCGCACAGCGCGAGCCAGCAGGCTGCGGCGAGGGCAACGAAGAGCAGCAGGGCGCGGCGCATCAGCGGCAGGTTGTCGCGCAAAAGCGCCCGCCGCGCAAACCCTGCTGCGCGCGGACTACACCAGGTCCGAGTCGCCCAGCGTGTACCACCACTGGTTGGCGAGGTACGGCTCGTCCATCGGCGAACCCGTGATCAGGTACACGAGCCTGCGTTCCATCCAGATCGACGACGGCAGCACCGCGAAGCCGCGGGCCGTGAACAGCTGCCACTCGGGTGCGGTCGGGGCGAAGAACGCGAACACTTTCTCGCGGCCGAGCTCGGTGGCGCGCTGCGTCGCCACGTGCACGAAGGCATCCAGCACCGCTTCGTCGGCCGTCTCCACCACCCAGTCGGCGATCGTGCACGCCGAGGGGATGAGTTCGTGCCTCGGCTGCAGCACCATGAGCCCGCAAAGCGTGCCGTTGCGGCGCGCGGTCCAGACCTCGTAGTCCTTGCGGCTCGGGATCTGCACGTAGCGCCAGTCGAGGTAGCGGTGGTCGCGACGCAGTGCGCAGGCCTTGTTCGCGCGCGCGCGTTCCCACAGCGCGTCCACGTCGGCGGGGATCGCGTCCACCCGCTCGAGCTGGATCCCTGCGGGGCACGGTGCCACGCCCTGCTTCGCCTCGCGCACCAGGTAGTCGAGCGTGCGCAGGAAGTGGTACTCCAGGTAGCGCTTGCCGATGCGGAACGCGGCATCGACCGGGAACCCGTACAGCACCGCGTCCGCGATCTTGCGGCTGTGGGCCGAGAACGGCAGCCCGGTGATCACGAAGATGCCGGGGCGCTTCAGGCCCTGCCGCCACGCAGGGTGCGTCATGCTGTCGACGCAGTGCACGAACACCTGCGGCCCGTACGACGTGTCCGCCAGCAGCGGCACACCTGCGTACTGCGAGACCACCGTGCCGTCCGGGGCGACCGCGAGCGACATGCGCTGGCCCACGGGGTTCTGCTGGTACTGCCAGCGCCACTGCTCCATGGTCCGGTCGACGAAGCCGGGGCCGCACACCTCGCGGAACACCAGGTTGAACGTCTCGAGGATCTTCTCCTCGTCGCCGGGGCGGTAGGGACGGATCTCGAGGTCTGGGTTCGTCATGCGGGCAGCCGGCTGCAGTACTCCAGCACGAGTTCGGTGAACTGGCCCTCGGCCTGCACGCCCGCGGCCACCACCTCCTCGTGGTTGAGGGGTGTATCGGCAATCCCGGCCGCCAGGTTGCTCACGAGCGACAGGCCGGCGAGCTTCGCCCCCATCGCGTTGAGGGCAATCGCCTCCACCACCGTGCTCATCCCCACGGCGGAGGCACCGAGGCCACGGAGCATGCGCACCTCTGCGGGCGTCTCGTAGCTGGGGCCGAGCAGGCCCGCGTAGACGCCTTCGTGCAGGTCCGGGCGGATCGAACGCAGCAGCTTGCGCAGGGTCGGGTCCCAGACCGAACTCTGGTCCGGGAAGCGCGGCCCGAATCCCGCCTCGACAGGTCCGAGCAGGGGCGTGGTCCCGGTCAGGTTGAGGTGGTCGGAGATGACCATCAGGTCGCCTGCCATCAGGTCGTCGCCGATCCCGCCGGCAGCGTTGGTGAGCAGGAAGCGCGGCACGCCCAGCATGCGCAGCGTCCGCACCGCCCGCACCGCCTCGCGCGCGGTCCAGCCCTCGTACATGTGCACGCGACCGGTCAGGCACACGACCGGTGCGCCACGTGCCATTCCGACCACCAGGCTGCCGCCGTGCCCCTCCACCCTCGGCACGGGCCAGCCGGGGACCGAGCCAAACGGCACCTCGCGACGGTCCGCGAGCTGCGAACCGAGGTTCTTGAGCCCGCTGCCCAGCACCAGCGCAGTGCGCGCCCTGGCAAAGGCCTCTGCGCCGAACAGCGCGGCGAGGTGCGCAGCAGCGGTCTGGACGAGCGGGAGTTCGGCAGCAGGAGCAGACATCGGGCAGGAGGTTACCTGCCGCGCAACCGACGCGCGAAGCAGACTTTGGTCACGCTGCGGCGATCACACCCGCCACGCTTGCGGTCATGCAGGTGGCAAGGGCTCCCGCAAACATGGTGCGGAAACCGAGGCGCGCGATGTCGCCCCTGCGGTCCGGCGCCATCGCGCCGAGGCCACCGATCTGCACGGCCACCGAACCGATGTTGGCGAAGCCGCACAGCGCGAAGCTGGCGATCATCACGGTGCGCGGGTCGAGTTCGGCCTTCATCTTGACCAGGTCGCCGTAGGCCACCAGTTCGGTGAGCACGAGCTTGGTGCCGAGCAACCGCGCCAGCTCGGGCACGTCCGCGGCAGGCACGCCCATCACGGCGGCCAGCGGGTAGAACAGCCAGCTCAGCACCGACTGGATGGTGAGGTCCGGACTGACGGCGCCCAGCGCCCAGTTGGCGACGGCCACGATGCCGAGGAACGCGATGAGCATGGCGGCAACGTTGAGGGCCAGCTTGAGCCCGTCCCCGGCCCCGGAGGCCGCCGCCTCGACGATGTTGGCGTGCTGCTCGGTCTCGACCTTGACGACCTTGCCGAGGGTCTCCGGGGTCTCGGTCTCCGGGTACATGATCTTGGTGCACACCAGCCCTGCCGGCACTGCCATCACGCTTGCCACCATCAGGAAGCCCGGCTCGATCCCGTAGCTCACGTAGAGCGCGAACACGCTGCCGGCGATGGTTGCGAACCCGCCTGTCATGATCGCGTGCAGCTCGCTGGTGGTGGCGCGCGGCAGGAACGGCCGCACCATGAGCGGCGCCTCGGTCTGGCCGAGGAACACGTTGGCGCAGGCCGACAGCGACTCGGCGCCCGAGGTGCGCATGACGCGCATCATCACCCACGCCATGGCGCGCACCACCTGCTGCATGACGCCCAGGTGGTAGAGCACGGCCATGAAGCTGCTGAAGAAGATCAGGGTCGGCAGCACCTGCGTGGCGAAGATGAAGCCGTTGTTGTCGCCGGGGAACGCCGCATCGACCGACCCGTAGCCGCTGAGCACGTTGAACACGAACTCGCCGCCGGCCCTCGACACGTCGAGGAACTGCTTCACCCCGTCGCCGAAACCGCGCAGCGCGGCATTGCCCGCGTCCCAGTAGAGAAACACGAAGCCGAGCACGGCCTGCAACACGAGGCCCACGGCCACCTGCCGCCAGGAGATCGCCCTGCGGTTGCTGGAGAGCAGCCAGCAGAGGGCGACGATCGCGAACACACCCAGCAGCGAGACGAGGCGCAGCATGGCACCCGATGCTACCGGGCGGAGTTCCCCGATTCCCGCACGGAGCCGTGCCTGGGAACCGGGGAGCCCGGCGCGACTCAGTTGGAGTTGACCAGCAACTCCATGCCGTTGGAGGACAGCGCGCCGAGGGCATTGAGTCCCGGCGTCAGCGTCGCTGCCTGCGAGTACAGCACGAGCCCGCGGAACGCCGTGTTGTTGGGCAGGGCGAGGCTGTAGGTGAAGGACGTGCCGCTCACGAGCTGCCCGGCCTGTGACTCCTGCGAGCAGTAGCGGAAGCAGCCGGGCATCCCGATGCCGGTGAGGTCCACGGCGGGAGTCGGCTTGGTGAAGCCCAGGAACACCACGCCGAAGCTGCTGCCCGCGGGGATGTTCTCGACCGCCATCTGGAAGGTGGTGCCGAGCACCGGCCGGTTCAGGGCGCGCAGGCCGAGCCCGAGGCTGTCCGTGGCGGTCGCGAACGGGACGCTTGCCGTGAGGTCGCGGGCGGAGGGCAGTGCCGCACCGCTGCCCGGCGACCAGCCGACGAGGGCTTCTGCCGTCGGGTTGCACGCGCGCCAGCGCATCTCCACGCCACCGTTGCTGCGGAGGGCGACTTGCACGTTCTGCGCGTTGGTCGTGCCGTAGGCGACCACGCCCAGCCAGGTGCAGTAGACGACGCCGTTGGCCGCATCGACGTCGAAGTGCACCGTGCCGCCGGCTGCCGGGTTCAGGTCCATCCACAACGGTGCGATGCGGGCCGCGTCGCCGACGAGTTCTCCAACGGTCGGCGTGAAGTCCGCCACGGTGGAGGTGCCGTTGAGCCACACGTAGCCGTTGGAGCAGATCCGGACCTGCGTGGTGCTGCCACCGGGGTACGAGAAGGTGAACGGCAGGGTGAGGGCTGCGGAGAGCGCGTCGTCGCCGAGCGCGAGGTTGGCAGCGGTGGGCGCACGCCACGCGGCTGCCGTGTTGCGCGTCACCTGGTAGCCGCTGCCCGAGCGGGTCATCACCAGTGCATTGGTGACCGTGGCAGTGCCCCCGAGGTCGAAGCCGGTGCCGGGGAAGGACTCGAAGTACGACGCGTACCTCGTGTAGCAGCCGATGCCGTAGGCGCTGGCCGAGGCCGCGGTGGAACCGCGCGCGTCCAGCGTGGTCGCGCCGCTGTTGAGCGGGTCCAGCCAGTTGGACAATCGCGTCGCGTTGGTCCCGCCGCCGGTCCACGAGGTCGAGATCCTGCCGTAGTAGTCCGACAGGTTGTTGCCGCAGGCTGCCGAGCCGCCGTGCAACTGCCCGATCACGCGCTTGTTCTGGTCGAACAGCGGCGAACCCGACGAGCCGGGCTCGGTGGTGCCTGCGTCCCAGTCCACCACGCGCACATGGGAGCCGTCACCGGGCGAGGCGGTGCCGCCGTAGGAAGTGGTCGTGGTGGCATCGTTCTCGAAGCTGATCTTCTTGGGATCGCCCGAGGGATGGTGGATGGCCACGGCCGAGGTCGCGTTGGCGGTGCTGCGGCTCCAGCCGAGGTGGCTCACGCCCCATGCCGGGTTGGGGGTCGTGTTGAGCTCGAGGAGCGTGAAGTCCGAGGGCGAGTACTCCGCACGCACCGTCGAGCCGGTGTTGAACATGGTGAGCGGGCCGTTGTCGACGCCGCCACAGGCCGTGTTCTGGTAGTTCCAGTACACCACCAGCGAGGCGGAGTTGGTGGACCGCACCCCGCAGTGGTAGGCAGTCAGGAAGAAGTTGCGGCCGTCCTGCGCCGTGTTGTTGACCATGGCGCCGGTGCAGAAGATCGAGCCTGCCGAGGACAGTGCTGCCACGCCCGAGATCTGGGTGCGCCATGGGTCGCCCTGCGGGCAGACCACATCGATGTTGCAGGCGCCGGATCCGTCCAGCGGGTCGGCTGGCTCCGTGGCGGTGCGGCCGGCGCCGAAGAATCGGTAGCCCGAGCCGACCTGGGTGATGGCGAGCGCCTGCTGGTTGCGCAGGTTGGCGGGCACGTAGTACTCCACCACGAGTTCCTCGCCGCGGACGATCGGCGTCCACAGCTCGCCGTTGGGCGCGCGATCCGACGCGTCGAAGGGCCGGACCAGGCTCGAGTAGTCGAGGCTGTGGATGCGCACGCTGGCCGCCTGCGGCACCTGGAAGCGGCCGAACCCGAGGTTCACGTGGCTCGCACCTGGACAGCGGATGCGGAGCCGCCACAGCGCCCAGACCGCGTCGAGCACGTCCCACGTGCCGTGGGTCGCAGGCGTGAGCTGCACCGCGTGCGGGACCGCGTAGCGCGGCGGCATCAGCGCCAGCCGGCGGGCCTCGTCGTCCGCTGCGAGGGCCGGCCGGTCGAGGGCCGGCAGTTCGTGGACGGCCACGTCCGTGAGCCTGGACGCGTTGGGGTGGGTCCTGCCGACCGGGTCGGCTCCCTGGGCCTGCAGGGGCAGTGCGAGTGCGCAGAGCGCGAGGAGGGAGGAGAGGGAAGAACGGAGGTGAGGATGGGTTTGCATGCTTGGTTCCCTTGCTGGGGAACGGCTCCCGCCGAATCGGACCGCGCGACCCGTGGAAATCCAGCGGGCCCTCCAGCTGGACTCTACCCCCGGACCGGGCTGGACGCGGGTCACGGTCTCGTATCGACGCACCCTTGGGATGGAAGGATCCGTGGCCGCGGTCGCGGTCTGGCCTAGGATGCGTGGGTGACCGCCCCTCGTCCGAGCCCCAACCCCGGCGCTGCCGTCCGCATCCGCCCGTGCGGCACGGCAGACCAACTGGTGCGGGAGGAACCCCTGCTGCTGCGCATCCACGACAGCCAGTTGTTGACGATGCGCACCCCCGGCCAGGACGAGGACCTCGCCCTCGGCTTCCTCGTTGGCGAGGGCATCGTGCAGGGTCCTGGAGGAGTGGCTGGCACCGAGTTCGTGCCCGGCGACCCGGCTCGCCTGCAGGCGGACGAGCTGCGGGTCCGCCTCGTCAAGCCGCCGGACGCCGCCGTGCGCGGGCGCCTCGCCCGCACCCACGAGATCCGGACCTCGTGCGGCGTGTGTGGCGTGAGCGACCCGCAGCAGTTGCTCGAGGACATGGTGCCGCTGCTGCCGGGCACGCCTCGCGTCTCCCGGGCCCAGGTCCACGCCATGGCGGCACTCCTGCAGGAGCGCCAGGAACTGTTTGCAGCCACCGGCGCCTGCCACGGGGCGCTGGTCGCCTCGCCCGACGGGACGGTGCACGGGTTCGGCGAGGACGTTGGGCGCCACAACGCCCTCGACAAGGCGATCGGTGCCGCGCTGCGCACCGGGACCGACCTGACGCGTGCCGTGGTGCTGCTCTCGGGCCGCACCGGCTACGACCTGGTGGTGAAGTGCCTGCGAGCGCGCATCGGCGTGATCGCCTCGGTGAGCGCACCCTCGGCACTCGCCTTCGACCTCTGCCACGCAGCGGGCGCCACCCTGCTCGGGTTCGTGCGCGGCAACCGGTTGCAGGTCTACTGCGACGCGGCCCGGCTCACGGACTGAGCGCCCGCGCCGCGCGGCAACGCGAGCGCCACAAACGCCGAGAGCAGGGAACACCCGGCACCCACCCACAGTGCGGGTGCAAACGACCCGGTCGCCGAGAACAGCCACGCCATCAGCGGCTGGCTGAACAGCTGGGCCCCGCGCGCCGCGCTGTAGAAGGTGGACGACGCAGTGGCGCGCAGCTCGGGTGGGTGGAGCACACCGAACAGGGCCCCGAAGCATGACCAGGTGCCGGCGCCGACCCCCATCAGCGTGACGGCAGCGAACAACAGCATGGGTTGCTGCAACAGCACGGCAAGCGATGCGCCCACCAGCGCCTGGCCGAGCGCGAAGGACAGGCAGAACACCACGAGCATGCGCACCCGGCCGAACCTGCCGGCGAGGAAGCCGAACCCCACGTCCGCCACCACGTGGACCGCGTTGAGCGCCACCTGCACCAGCCCCACCGTCGCCAGCGTGGCTCCACCGTCGCGCAGCAGCGCGTTGGGCAGCCACGCGTACACGCACCAGAATCCGGTCATGTGCAGCAGCAGCAGCGCGAACAGCACCGTGCTCGCACGCCGCCACTGCGGGGCGAACAAGGCCCTGGCGGGCAACGGGGCGTGCTGCACCTCCGTCCGGGCCGGCGCGTCCGGCAGCGCCCACCGCAGCGCAAGCGCCAGCAGGGCCGGCAGGGCTGCAGCAGCGAAGCACGCGCGCCAGCCGACCTCGGGGGCGACGAAGCACCCGACCACCGCCGCGAGTGCCATGGCCACCGGGCTCCCTGCCTGCAGGATGCCGTGGGCCCGGTCGCGAAGCCGCTCGGGGAACCGCTCGGCGACGAGTGCATGCCCGATCCCCCACTCGCCGCCCACGCCGAGACCGGTGACCACGCGGGCGAGCAGCAGGGTGGTGAAGTCCGTGGCAAGGGCCGTGGCCCCGGCACCCAGCGAGTAGCAGACGATGGCCGCGCCCAGGGCGAACCGCCTGCCGCGGCGGTCGGCAAGCCGTCCGAAGGCGAACCCGCCCAGCGCGGTGGCGAACAACGTGGCACCGTCGACCCAGCCCAGTGCCACCAGGTCCAGCCCGAGGTCGGCACCCACGGCAGGCTTGACGAACGCGAACAGGATCAGGTCGAAGAAGTCGAAGACCCAGCCAAGCCAGCAGACGAGCAGCACCCTGCCGCGCCCGTGTGACCAGAGTCCGCCGCCGTCCATGGAGGGCGAAAGCTAGCCGGACGCAGGAACACTGCCATCGTCGTCGCTACCATTCCGCGGGATGTTCCAGCCCGTGCGTCGCAAGACCGTTCCCGTGCACATCCGCAACGTGGTCGTGGGCGGCGGCCACCCCGTGGTCGTCCAGTCCATGACCAACACGGACACCGCCGACGCCGCGTCGACCGCGGCGCAGGTCGCCGAGCTGTGGCGCGCGGGCAGCGAGGTGGTGCGCATCACGGTGAACACGCAGGAGGCGGCGGCTGCCGTCCCCGAGATCCGCAAGCGCCTGGAGGACGACGGCTGCGACGTGCCGCTCGTGGGCGACTTCCACTACAACGGCCACGTGTTGCTGCAGAAGTACGAGGCGTGCGCGGCGGCACTCGACAAGTACCGGATCAACCCCGGCAACGTGGGCAAGGGCGCCAACCACGACCGCAACTTCGCCACCATGGTCGAGGTGGCCCGGCAGCACGACAAGCCCGTGCGCATCGGCGTGAACGCAGGCTCCCTCGACCAGGAACTGCTCGGCGAGCTCATGGACCGCAACGCACGCCTCGCCGCACCGGAGCCCGCGCAGCAGGTGTTCCTCGAGTGCATGGTCCAGAGCGCCCTGCGCTCCGCCGCAGCGGCCGAGGAGCTCGGCCTGCGCCGCGACCAGGTGATCCTCAGCTGCAAGATCTCCAAGGTGCAGGAACTGGCACGGGTCTACCGCATGCTGGCGGACCGCACCGACCACTGCCTGCACCTCGGCCTCACCGAGGCGGGCATGGGCATGAAGGGCATCGTCGGCTCTGCCGCTGGCCTCGCAATCCTGCTGCAGCAGGGCATCGGCGACACGATCCGCGTGTCGCTCACACCGGAGCCCGGCAGCTCGCGCACGCAGGAGGTGCGCGTGGCCCAGCAGATCCTGCAGGCACTCGACATCCGCCCGTTCCTGCCGCAGGTGACCGCGTGCCCGGGCTGCGGCCGCACCACCTCCACCTACTTCCAGGAACTCAGCCGCCAGGTCGAGCAGTTCCTGCACGCACGCATGCCGGTGTGGAAGGCCACCAAGCCACAAGCCGCGACCCTGCAGGTGGCGGTGATGGGCTGCGTGGTCAACGGCCCGGGCGAGAGCAAGGCCGCGCACCTCGGAATCAGCCTGCCGGGCACCGGCGAGGCGCCGCGCTCACCGGTGTTCGTGGACGGCGTCCACGTGACCACGCTGGAGGGCCCGACGCTGGCACAGGATTTCCTGAAGATGATCGAGGACTACGTGGCACGCATGCCCTGAGGCTTGCGGTCCGACGCATCCGCAGACCACGGCGCGTCCGACGATGCGCGGCAATGGCCGCGGACACCGGCGGTCGCGGTGCACACCCGCGACACCTCGGGACTGGTGGTTGCCGCAGTTGTTTCTACGCTTTCCCACTCGTCTCTCCCACGGCCACCGGCCCGGGGGATTCGTTCGTTCCACCAACCTCCGAGGAATCCATGAAGAAGCTGTTCGCTCCCTTCTGCGCCGCCGCGTTGCTCGCCGCAACGGCCTCCGCGCAGTGCTACGAGACCAACTTGGGCACGCTCATCGGCACCGGTGACGACACCCTGTTTGCCGTGCAGCCGCTCGGCTTCACCTTCCCCATGGGCGGTATCGCCGCCACCTATGACGCGGTCCAGTTCAGCACGAACGGCATTGCCTTCTTGACCAACGGCACGACGGCTGCCGTCGGCGGCACGGGCACGGGATACTCGACCTCGGCCACCACGCAGCTCAACAACCTGCGCGGCACGGCCGGCCAGTCGCCCCGCATCGCCGCCCTCTG
>JBEGVB010000132.1:0-2943 GCA_041178545.1 Planctomycetota bacterium | reverse complement strand
GCCGCACTGGGGGGCAATGGCGATGGCGCTGCAGCACCTGCGCATGCTGGGCATCGACGACGACGACGCATGGCACCGTCCGTGGTTGCAGCCACCTGCACGAAGGGGCGCGTACGTGCTGGCACCCGGCAGCGGCAGCCGGGCCAAGTGCGCGCCGCGCGAGTTGTGGTTCGCACTGGCAACCAGCCTGCATGCAGCCGGCTCGCGCTCGGCGGTGCTGGTGGGGCCGGTGGAGCAGGAGCGCGACGACCCGCGCCAGTGGTCGTGGCCCGTACCGGTGGAGTTCGTCGTCGAGCCCGGGCCCAGCCTGTTGGTCGAAGTCCTGCACCGTGCGGCGGGCCTTGCGTGCAACGACAGCGGTCCGATGCACCTCGCTGCCGCGGTGGGCACCCGCACCGTTGCGTGGTTCGGGCCCACTGACCCGGTGCTGTGGCTCCCGGTGGTGGACCGGGCGAGGCGAGCAGGGGTCAGTGCCGTGCGCAGCAGCGAGCACCCGACTCCTGCTGCTGCCGCAAGAGCCATGCTGGCGCAACTGCAGCGCGAGGGCTGAGTGGCGCAGGACTGCGCGAGCTCAGTCGAGCGCGCGCAGCAGGAACGCCCAGCGGTCCGCAGCCTCGTCGATGAGCTTGGACGTGGGCTTGCCGGCGCCGTGGCCCGCGTTGGTCTCGATGCGCGCGAGGATGGGGGCCGGGCCGCCCTGCGCCTCCTGCAGCCGCGCCGCGAACTTGAACGAGTGGCCGGGCACCACGCGGTCGTCGTGGTCGCCGGTCATCACCATCGTCGCAGGGTAGCTCGCGCCGTCCTTCACCGTGTGCAGCGGCGAGTAGGCGATCAGCCACGGGAACTGGTCGGCCTTGTCCGAGCTGCCGTATTCGACGGCCCAGGCCCAGCCGATCGTGAACTTGTGGTAGCGCAGCATGTCGAGCACGCCCACCTCGGGGATGCCGGCGCCGAAAAGGTCGGGACGCTGCGTGATGCAGGCGCCCACCAGCAACCCGCCGTTGGAGCCGCCGCCGATCGCGAGGCGCGAGGGCCTCGTGAACTGGTTGCGCACCAGGTACTCGGCGCATGCGATGAAGTCGTCGAACACGTTCTGCTTCTTGCCCAGCATGCCGGCTTCGTGCCATTCCTGGCCGTACTCGCCGCCGCCGCGCAGCACCGCGTGCGCGTAGATGCCCCCCTGCTCCAGCCACGCGAGGCGCGCGACGGAGAAGTTGGGCGTCATCGAGATGTTGAAGCCGCCGTAGCCGTACAGGTAGGTGCGGTTGGAGCCGTCGAGCACCGCGTCCTTGCGGCGCACGAGGAACAGGCACAAGCGCGTGCCGTCCTTGCTCTGCGGGAACACGCGCTCGACCACGTAGGGCGCGGTGTCGAAGGCGAGCTGCGGCGGGCGGAAGGCCTCGAGCTTGCGCGTGGCGAAGTCGTAGCGCCACGTGGTGGTGGGGTAGAGGAACGAGGTGAAGCTGAACGACATCTCGCCCTGGTTGCGCTTGCCGGAGAGGCCCGCCACCGCACCCAGCGACGGCAGTGCGACCTCGCCGTCCGCGCTGCCGTCGAGCTTGTGCAGGCGGATGCTGTGCACGGCGTCGCTGAGGTACGTGAGCACCAGTCGCTCGCCGAGGATGCCGGCGCCCTCCAGCGTGTCCTTGGTCTGCGGCACCAGCACCTGCCACTTCTTCTCCGCGTCCGTGACGTCGAGCGAGGCGATGAAGCCGCGCGGTGCGCCCTTGTTGGTGCGGAAGTGGAACTTCGTGCCGTCGTTGCCGAGGAAGTCGTAGGCAGCATCTGCATCCATGAGCAGCGGCACGACCGGCCAGCCCTCGGCCTGCAGGTCCACGTACGCGATGCGGTTCTTCTCGCTCGTGCCCTCCCAGACGTTGAGCAGCAGGTAGCGCCCGTCCTCGGTCACCTGGCCGCCGAAGCCCCACGTGGGCTGGTCGGGGCGCTCGTACACCACCTTGTCCTCGGACTGGTCGGTGCCGAGCACGTGGTAGACGAGCTGCGGGTTGCGGGTCTCGGCCTGGTAGACCTCGCCTTCCTTGGGTGCCGGGTAGCGCTGGTAGAAGAAGCCCTTGCCGTCGTGCGTCCACGCGGCCGACGAGAACTTCGACCACTTGAGCACGTCGGGCAGGTCGGCGCCCGTGGCCACGTCGCGCACGCGCCACTCGTTCCAGTCGCTGCCGCGCGCGGCAACCGAGTAGGCGACCATGGTGCCCTGTTCGTTGGGGACGAAGCCGCCGAGCGCCACGGTGCCGTCCTTGCTCAGCGTGTTGGGGTCGAGGAACACCGAGCCTTCCTGCGCGGGGTCGCTCGTCTTCCACACCACGGCTTGGTTCTGCAGCCCGTCGTTGCGGCTGAAGAACCACGTCGAGCCCGCCTTGCTCAAGCCGCCGTGGCGCGTGAAGTTCCACAACTGCTCGAGGCGCGTGCGGATCGTCGCGCGCTCGGGCACCGCGTCGAGGAAGCCGCGCGACACCACGTTCTGCGCCTTCACCCATTCCGCGACCTCCGCGCCGTCCTGGTCCTCGAGCCAGCGATAGGGGTCCGCCACCTTGGTGCCGTGGTAGTCGTCCACGACCGAGGCGTCCTTGCGGGTGACGACGGGGGACTTCCAGGCGGGCTTGGTCACGGGGGGTTCGGGGACGGGCACGGGTGCGTCGGCGGGGTTCTGGGTGCTGCCGGCGCAGGCCGCGAGCGCGGCGAGCAGGAGCACGGCAGGGGGGCAGTGGGGGTTGGTTCGGGCCATGGCCCGCATGCTACGAAGGAGCCCCGTCACGGCGCGAAGGGGTATCGGTCGCGCGCACGCCTTTCCTTCGTCCCGGCCGAGTCTGCGGGGCCTGCCGCCGGTGCGACCGCGCTCTTGACCGAGGCATCGGCCTCGCTAACCTTCTCGCCGCCCAAGTGCCGATCCACTCGGGCGCGATCCTCGATAGCTCAGTTGGT
>JBEGVB010000131.1:0-14540 GCA_041178545.1 Planctomycetota bacterium | reverse complement strand
CGGGCTCCTCGCTGCCCGCGCGCAGCTGCAGCAGGAACACCACGAGGCAGCAGGCCACCAGCAGCCAGGTGACCACCGGGCTGCGGTTGGCTCGGTTGTCGTCGCGCAGCGGGATCACGGTGCCTCCGCGACCGCCTTGCGCACGGCAAGCGCGTCCTTGAGGGCGCGCACGTCGTGGGTGCGGATGGCATCGACGCCCTGGTCGACGGCCCACAGCTCGGCCGCAAGCGTGGCGGCACCGCGCTCGTGCACCCCGCGGCCGGTGACGGCACCGAGGAACGACTTGCGCGAAGGCGCGGCCATCACGCGCATGCCCGTGCGCTCGCGCAGCTCGCGCAGGTGGCGCAGCACGTGCAGGCTGGGCTCGGGCGTGTCGCCGAGGAAGAAGCCCATGCCCGGGTCCAGCACGATGCGCTCGCGCTTCACGCCCGCGGCCTCGAGCACCTGCACCCGGTCGGCGAAGAACGCACACATGGTGTCGAGCAGGCCCTCGGTGGCGCCGTGCACACGGTGCGCGCGCGCGTCGGGCGAGCGCGAGAACATGACGACCACCTCACAGCGCCCGGCGGCAACGGCCGCCACCGCCTGCGGGTCGCGCATGCCGTTCACGTCGTTGATCACGTGCACGCCGAACTGCTGCATGGCCAGCATCACGAGCGGCTTGGTGGTGTCGATGCTCACGCGGGCGCCCGAGGTGAGCAACAGGTCGACGACGGGCACCAGCCGCTGGATCTCCTCGTCGGCAGGCACGTCGTGCGCGTCGGGGTGGGAGGACTGGGCGCCCACGTCGATGACGTCGGCGCCGTCGGCCAAGAGCTGCAGGCCGTGTTCCACGGCCTTGTCGGTCTCCAGGTACAGCCCGCCGTCCGAGAACGAGTCCCGGGTCAGGTTGAGCACGCCGTAGACCTGGACCATGCGGCGCTCGGGCGCTGGCTCAGCGCTTCTCGAGCGGGACGTAGGCGCGCTTGGTGGCACCCTGGTAGACCTGCCGCGGGCGCGTGATGCGCGCGTCGGCGTCGCGGTGGAACTCCATCCACTGCGAGATCCAGCCGGGCATGCGGCCGAGGGCGAAGAACACCGTGAACAGCTCCACGGGGATGTTGAGCGCCTTGTAGATGATGCCCGAGTAGAAGTCGACGTTGGGGTAGAGCTTGCGGTCGACGAAGTAGGAGTCGGACAGCGCGAGCTGCTCCAGCTCCTGGGCGATCTCCAGCAGCGGGTCCTTGCGGCCCAGCTGGCCCAGCACCTCGTGGCACGCCTGCTTGAGGATGAGCGCGCGCGGGTCGTAGTTCTTGTAGACGCGGTGGCCGAAGCCCATCAGGCGCACGCCGCTGTCCTTCTTCTTGGCGAGCTCCATGAACTGCTTGGCGCTGCGGTCGCCGTCGCGGATCGAGATGAGCATCTCGATCACCTCCTGGTTGGCGCCGCCGTGCAGCGGGCCCCACAGCGCGCTGATGCCGGCCGCCACCGAGGCGAACAGGTTGGCGTGCGAGCTGCCCACCGTGCGCACCGTGCTGGTCGAGCAGTTCTGCTCGTGGTCCGCGTGCAGGATGAGCAGCAGGTCGAGGGCGCGCGCCATCACCGGGTTGGGCTCGAACTTCTCGCACGGCGTCGCGAACATCATGTGCATGAGGTTCGCGGTGTAGGAGAGGTCGTTCCGCGGGTACATGAACGGCTGCCCGATGCTGTGCTTGTAGCTGTAGGCAGCGATGGTCGGCATCTTGGCCAGCAGGCGGATGCAGCTGATCCAGTTGCTCTTCGCGTCCGAGGACTTGGTGTCCGGGTAGAAGGTCGACAGTGCGCCGACGGCGGCCGCGCACACGGCCATGGGGTGGCCGGTCTTCGGCAGGCTGCCGAAGAGCTGCTTGAGGTCCTCGTGCAGCATCGAGTGGTACGTCAGCTCGTGCGAGAACTGCGCGAGCTGCTGCGCGGTGGGCAGCTCCTGGTGGAGCAGCAGCCACATGGTCTCGACGAACGAGCTCTTCTGCGCGAGTTCCTCGATCGGGTAACCGGCATAGCGCAGGATGCCCTGCTCGCCGTCGAGGAAGGTGATCTTGCTGTTGGTCGCACCCGTGTTGCCGAGACCGGGGTCGTAGGTGATGCAGCCGGTCTTGGCGCGGAGCTGGCGGATGTCGATGGCGATCTCGCCTTCGGTGCCGACCATGACGGGCAGGTCGATCTCGCGATCGCCAATCGTCAGTCGGGCCGTCTGGGGGGTGGTCTGGGTGCTCATCGGCGCGGCAAACAGGTTCGAGGCTGGGGGCGTGTTTGGAGGCAAAACAGTATGCAGAAAGGCGATGCGCTTCCCGCAAAAATCCAAACGGATCGGGGCACCGCAGTGGCGCCGCGGCGCACCTGGACCAGAGGGTCACACCCCCGCCGCGGACCGCCCCGACCACGCCGACCGGACCGGCTGCGCCGGTGTCAGGGGATGATCGTCTGCAGGCCGTTGCTCAGGACGATGGCGCCGTTGTCGAGGACCACGGCCTGGGTGTTGAACCCGACGCCGCTGTAGCCCGGCGGCACGGCAAAGGGCGCCGAGGCCGCACCGGAGCCCGGCAGGCCCGGGGCGGTGAACACCGGCCCGAGGAAGAAGCTCGACAGGCCGCCGACCAGGATGTCGCACCCGTTGCCGAGCGGGATCTGGGTCTTGCCGAAGCCGAAGGCGAAGAAGGCGGGCGCTGCAGGCGTGGCGTTGTCGACCTGGAGGGTGAGCACCCCCGAGCCACCGAGCAACGTCCCACTGGACGTGTGACGGGGCACGAAGCTGGAGCTGTCCGCGCAGCCGGCGCCGTAGCCGTAGGACGGCGGCACGGTGACGTTGAAGAAGTAGACCTTGCGGTTGGTGAAGTCGGAGATCGCGAGTACCTGCGTCGGCTCGTGGTAGGCGAAGTCGTAGGCCGCGGAGCCCGCCAGCGGCGAGAAGGTGCCGAGGTCGAGGCGGTCCGGGGTGCCGTCCGGGCGCATGGCGCGCATCACGTCGACGAAGAGCTGGCCCGTGACCGCCGCGTCGCGGTCGTTGTAGAGCACCACGCTGCCCGTGGGGGTCCGCACGTACACCACGTTCTGCATGTTGCGCGGCGTGGTCTCCGGGTCGAGCGCGACCACGGCGGTCGTTGCGGCGTTGTCGCCGGTGCGGCGCGCGACGTAGAGGTTGTTGTTGGCGCGGTACCAGAGGTCGCCCGTCTGGTCGTCGAAGTCCATGTCGCGGAAGTACTGTGCCGTGGGGCTGCTCAGGCTGAACCCGGTCTGCAGGCCCCAGATGTCGAGGCCGGTGAGGGCGTCCTGCAGCGCGCGGCCCTGGGGCCCGCCGGCAGAGCCCGCGAACTGGGTCCATGCGATGCCGGTGCCGAAGGCAGGGTTGCCGCCGGGCACGCCCGGGTCGCGGGCCACGCTGCTGCCGCCGCGGGCACTCTTCGCCCACACCTGGGTGCCGTTCGCGTCCCAGCACGTGATGCCGTTGGCGTTCACCGAGCCGGGGTCGAACGCGGCGTAGAGGAACCCGTTGTGCCAGTCGAGGCCCGAGTAGCCGCGGCTGGCAGGCGTCACCGGGTCGATGCCGAACAGGGTCCCCACCGTGGGCGTCGTCAGCACGTTGCTGATCTTGACCATCGCAGACTGGCCCGTGGTGCCGGGCGAGCCGTTGTAGAAGCCGGCGACGTAGAGGTTGGTGCCGTCGAAGGCGATGGCAGAGGGGTTGTTGCCAATGTTGCCGACCACCGACGTCTGGACGTCGACCTCGGCGATCTGGCTCAACACGACCTGGGCGGAGGCGCTGCTTGCGACAGCGAGGAAAACGGATGCTGCGAGGAGGAAGGAGCGGTTCACGTGGGACCTCAGGAGGCGCAGAACTCTACCCCGCAGCCGCCCGCCGGGAATGCCCACCGAGGCCGAGAGCGGGACCGTCTCCGGGGCGGTTGCGCCCCACCGAACACCCGGCCCGGACGTCGACTAACCCCAGTCGTCGTCGTAGTCGATCTTGCCGCCGCGACGCGGACCGCCGAAGTCCTCCTCGTCGTCGTGCTTCCGCTTGGTGGTCTTCTTCTCGTAGCGCTTCTTGTCGTCCGCGCCACCGCCACCACCGCCGCCGCCAGGGCCGTCCCAAGGGCGCCGCGGGGCGCCGCCCCCGCTGGGGCCACCACCGCCACCACCGAACGGCGGGCGCGGACCACCCGGACCCGGGCCGCGGGATGGACCACCGAATCCACCGGCCGGACGCGGAGCGCCACCGGGGCCGCCGGGGCGCGGCCCGCCGGGACGACGGTCCTCCGCCTCGTTGATGCGCATCATGCGGCCACGGAAGTCCTTGCCGTCGAGCGCCTGCATGGCGGCACGAGCCTGTTCGTCCGTGGCCATCTCGACGAAGGCAAAGCCGCGCGGCCTGCCCGTCTCCCGGTCGAGGACGATGTGGACCTTCTCGACCTTGCGGCCATCCTGCCCGAAGACCTCGAGCAGTGCCGCTTCCGTGGCGTCGTACGGGAGGTTCCCGACGTAGAGTCTCTTGCCCATCGCGATGTGACTTCCTCGGAGTGCAGACGAGAGAGGTGCATGCGCGGTACGGCGAGGAAGTCCTCCGTGTGGAAACGAGGTCCGTGCGCGCGATGGACTGACCGGGCAACCTCCCGGTCAGACGCGGCGGATGATAGGCAAGACCTGCTGTACGGGAAGGTCCACTTGGAGGATTCCCCGGTCAGGCCGCTCCCAGCCCTTGGCGCCGGGCCTAGGATCAGGGCCATGCAGAGCCTCCTCCGCCCCGCCGCATGGCTCCTTGCCGCCTGCCTTGCCGCCTGCAACGGGACCACCGAGCCCGCGGTCCCCACGCCGGCCACCAGCCCCACCCCCTCGCCGGCCGCCGCGCCCAAGGACCAGGCTCCAGCGGCGGAACTCCCCGCCTCGACCCCCGAAGAGACCAAACCTGCTGCCCCTGCGGATCCCGCCATGAACGAACCGCGCTTCCAGACCATCTCCCTCGGTGCCGGCTGCTTCTGGTGCATCGAGGCCGTGCTCGAACAGGTCGAGGGCGTGGTGGACGTCGAGTCCGGCTACATGGGCGGCGACGTGGCGAACCCGACCTACGAGCAGGTCTGCACCGGCACCACCAACCACGCCGAGGTCGTGCGCGTCGTCTACGACCCGCAGAAGCTCGCCCTCGACGCGCTGCTCGACTGGTTCTTCCGCGCCCACGACCCGACCACGCCCAACCGGCAGGGCGCCGACGTGGGCACGCAGTACCGCAGCGCCATCTTCCACGAGGACGACGGGCAGCTGGCCGTGGTCAAGCAGGCGATCGAGGCCGCACAGCCGCGCTTCGGCAACCCCATCGTCACCCAGGTGGCGCGTGCGACGACCTTCTACCCGGCCGAGGCGTACCACCAGGACTACTACCGCAACAACCCCAACCAGGGGTACTGCCGTGCGGTGATCGCGCCCAAGCTCGACAAGCTCAAGCTGAAGAAGTGACGGCGCAGGTCAGGCGCGGCGGAACTCGAGATGGACCAGTTCCTCTTCGGCACCTGCGGTGCCGGTGAACACGCGCAGCGAGGGAGCACCGGACCCGGGCACCGCGAGGTCCATGCGGAACACGCGGCCGTCGACGAACTGCGGGTCCGCACTCACGCCCTGGAACCGAACGAGCCCCGGCTCGGTCATGCCACCGCTCGAGACCACGTCCCACGTGGTGAGCGTGTCGCGCCAGCTGGAGGTGTACGCGCGGCGCAACCGGTCGTGGCCCAGCACCTGCAGCACCTCGAAACCCTCCGCCTCGGGTCCCGAGGCGGGGAAGCGCATCGCGAGCTGCACGTAGCGCCCGCCCAGCAGCTTGCTCGCGGTGCAGGTGCCCTTGCGCTCGGCCCACGCATCCGACGCACGCGCGCGCGAACGCAGTACGACCTCGTGCTCGCCCACGAGCTGTGCGAGCCAGGCGTGCTCGGGACCGGGCTGTGCGAGTCGCAGCGACTCCTCCAGCGTGCGCTGCGTCTCGCCCCCGCCGACAGGCGCCTGCGCAGCAGGCTGGGTGGCGGGAGAAGGCGTCGGGTCCTGGAACGCCAGCAAGGCCGGACAGAGGAGCAGGACACGGGGCAGCGCGCGGAGGTTCATGGGACGGGGATCGTTGCAGGTGGGGCGCGGGTTCAGCAGCGGCGCCGGAAGTAGCGCTCGAGCTCCGCTGGCGTGAAGGTGAGGACGGTGGGCCGTCCGTGCGGGCAGTTGTGCGGGTGCTCCAGGGTCGATGCCTCGGCGAGGAGTGCGCCGATCTCCGGCTCGGTGAGGCGGTCGCCCGCCATCACGGCGGCGCGGCACGCCATGCTGTGGAAGCGCTCGGACACGGTCTCGCGCGCCTGTGCAGCCGCACTGCACGCGCCGTCGGAGGCAACCAGTTCGCGCAGCAGCCGGCTCGGGTCGACCTTGCCGAGCGCCGCGGGCACGCCCTGCACCGCCACGGCGCCGGGGCCGAAGTCCTCCACCAGCAGTCCCTCGCCCTCCAGCTCGCGAGCCGACTCCAGCAGCCACTCCTTGTCCGTGGGCGTGAGGTGCACCACGGCAGGCACCAGCAACCGCTGGGTGGTGGCACTGCGGGCCCGGTGTGCGTTGCGCAACCGCTCGTAGACCACGCGCTCGTGCAGCGCGTGCTGGTCCACCACCACGAGTCCCTGGGGACCCTCCAGCAGCAGGTAGAGGTCCATCACCTGCAGGAAGCGCGAGCCCAGCCCGCGGAACGGGTGCGGCTTCTGCGGTGCGCCGGCAGCCGGCATGGCCTGCGTCGGTGCGGGTTCGGTCCGCGGCGTGCCCACGGTTGCGGGCGACACCTGCTCGCCGCGCCCGAACAAGGGCTGCGTCTCGCGCACCGCGGGAGCAGGTGTCACCGGGCGGCCGAACAGGTCGGCCGGCAGGTCCGGGAATCCCGAGCGCGCGCGCGGCAGCTCGGGGTCGAGCACGATGCCGCCGGGGGAGGCGGAGGCGCGCGACTGCAGCGCAGCGCGCACGGTCTCGTGCATGCAGCCGGCCACGCGGCGCGAGTCCAGGAACCGCACCTCGGCCTTGCGCGGGTGCACGTTCACGTCGACCTGGTCGGGCGGCAGCACCAGTTGCAGGACGTAGACAGGGATGCGCCCGCCCATCAGGTACTCGCGGTAGGCCTGGCGCACCGACTGCACCGCCGCGTTCTCGCGCGCGAAACGACCGTTGACGCAGAGCAGCTCCAGCTTGCTGTCGCGCCGTGCCAGGTCGGGCTCGCCCACCAGTCCAGTCACGCGCAGGGTGCCGAACTCGCGTTCCACCGGCAGCAACCCGCGGACGAGCTCGGTGCCGTGGCAACGCCCGAACCGCGTGGCAAGGTCCTCGCCCCCGGGCAGGCGCAGCACCTCGCGTCCGTCGACCACGAGGGTGAAGTCGACGTCGAGGCGCGCGAGGGAGAGCTGGCACAGCAACTCGGTGACCTTTGCCTTCTCCGAGGCAGGCGTGCGCAGGAACTTGCGTCGCGCAGGCACGTTGAAGAACAGGTCGCGGATCTCGATGGTCGTGCCGGGCGGGCAGCCGCAAGGACGCACCGGGCCGAGTTGGCCGCCTGCGCACGAGATCTCGTGTCCCGAGGGCTCGTCGTGCCGCCGGCTGCGGATCGTGGCGCGGGCCACCGAGCCGATGGAGGCAAGTGCCTCGCCACGGAAGCCGAGGCTGGCGATGTGGTCGAGGTCCGCGAGCGCGCTGAGCTTGCTGGTGGCATGGCTCGCGAACGCGAGCGGCAGGTCCTCGGCGTGGAACCCGCTGCCGTCGTCGACCACGCGGATGCACTCGGCGCCGCCGCCCTGGACCTCCACCCGGACGCGGGTCGCACCGGCATCGAGGCTGTTCTCGACCAGTTCCTTCACCACCGAGTACGGACGCTCGATGACCTCGCCGGCGGCGATCTGGTTGACCACCTCTGGGGGAAGGACCCGGATCATGCCTCCATCTCCCGCGCCGGGCGCACCCGGACGCCGTCGAACCACTGCACCAGGAACTGCTCCAGCAGCAACTCGGGGTCGTCGCCGTGCAAGCGCATCCGCCGCTGGCACTCGAGCAGTGCCAGCATGCCCTCGCGCAGCACGGGCTCGGTGCAGCGCTGGAGCTGGACGGTGAAGCGGTCGGCAAAGCCCTTCACGCCGATGCGGCCCGGGACGTCGCGCGGCGACACGCCCTGGTCGACGAGCTGCCTGCCCTCGTGCAGCTTGGCCATGCTCTGGAACAACCAGCTCACCGCGAACGGGAACACGCCCTGCTGGTCCATGCGCCTGCCGTCGCGCTGGCGCACACCGCGGTCGAACATGCCGCGCAGGGAGCGCCAGGCCTTCTCGCGCTCGCGCTGCAGCACGGCTTCCGCCAGCTCGAACGGCGTCGACTCGAACTGCACCGAGAGCTTGCCGCGCAGGTCGCCTGGCTGCAGCGGCTTGGCCTTGTTGGCACCCGGGAACTGGTCTCGCAACCGCACCAGCTCGGCAGCGAGCTCGGCAGGAGCCTTGCCCACCTGTGCGGTCATGAGCAGTGCTGCCTCCGCGCCGAGCGGCAGCCCCATCGCGCCGGCACGCTGCACCACCCACTGCACGAGCTCGCCCGAGATCTCGCCGTCGTCGCGGCCGAACGGCCGCTCGTAGAGCTCGCGGAACTCGGCGAACTCGCCTGCCGCCTCCAGCGCCTTGGCCAGCTTGGTGCGGCGGTCGAGCGACTGCAGCTCCAGCACCAGCCCGCTGCCTGCAGCGATCCTGGGCAGGAAGGCGAGCAAGGCGGCACCGTGGCGCTTCACCCACTTGTCCGCGCGACGCACCACCACGAAGCTGCGCTTGGCGAACAGACCGCCGCCGCGAAGCACCTGCAGCTCGGGGACCGATCCCGACTGCACCGGCTCGGGTGGAGCTTCCTCATCCTCCGCCTCGTCCTCGGCGCTGCCACGGGTGTCCGCGACGTCGAGCCCCTCGACGGTGACCAGTTCGGCGTCCTTGGGGACCGCGGCAAGCAGGAGGTCCATGGCCTCGCCGCGGAAGAAGGCTTCCTTGCCGCTCACCACCACGAGCCGCGGCAGGCCCGCCTTGGCGAGCTTGCGGATGCGTTCGAGTTCCCTCTCGGGGTGCGGGGCGGCCATGGGCTCACCAAGCGTAGAGGTCGAGGCACGCGGCTGCGAACATGGCCGCGCTCAACAGCCCGTTGGCGGTGAAGAATGCCGCGTCGATGCGCGTGAGGTCGCCGCTGCGCAGCAGCCAGTGCTGCCAGCCCAGCAACCCGGCAGCGAGTGCCAGCCCCACCGTCCAGCCCGTCCCCAGGCCAGCCACGGTGCCGTAGGCAACGAGGAGCACGAAGGCGCCTGCGTGCAGCAGCCGGCTGCACCACCGCGCCCCCCGGGCACCGAAGGCGGCAGGGATCGAGTGCAACCCGTGCTGTCGGTCGAACCCCTCGTCCTGGCAGGCATAGAGGACGTCGAACCCGGCGACCCAGAGGGCCACGGCCGCGCCCAGCAACGCAGGCCCGCCCCACGCGGCCGCCAGCGTGCCCTGTGCCGCGACCGCCGCGGCCACCGGCGACAGGCCGAGGGCGATGCCGAGCCAGAGGTGGCAGAGCCAGGTGAACCGCTTGGCGTGGCTGTAGAGCAGCAGCCATGCGACCACCGGGAACCCCATGGCGAGGCATACGGGCCCCAGCAGCCAGCAGACGAACAGGAACGCAGCCACGCTCCCCAGGGCGAGCGCCAGCACGCTGCCGGCGCTCATCGCGCCGCGCGGGATCTCGCGCCCCACCGTGCGCGGGTTGGCGGCATCGATGGCGCGGTCGGCCCACCGGTTCCACGCCATGGCAGCCGTCCGCGCGCACACCACTGCAGCGACCACGAGCCCGAGCAGGCGCAGGGACGGTCGGCCGTCGGTTGCCACCAGCAGGCTCAGCAGCGCGAACGGCAGCGCGAACACGCTGTGCGAGAGCTTCACCAGCGAGGCGCTGTTGCGCACGAACCCGCCGACGGCCCCGCCTGCGCTCATGCCTCGCCTTCGTCCCACATCGAGGACTCCTTCGTCTCGGTCGGCGTGCGCCACGGCTTGAACAGCTCGTGTGCCACGCCGAGGCGGTCGAGCACCTTGCCCACGACGAAGTCCACCATGTCCTGCACCGTCTTGGGCCTGTGGTAGAAGGCTGGCATCGCCGGCAGGATCACGGCTCCGAGTTCGGCGAGCTTGAGCATGTTCTGCAGGTGGATGCGCGAGAGCGGCGTCTCGCGCGGCACCACCACCAGCTGCCGGCCCTCCTTGAGTGCGACGTCGGCGGCACGCTCCACGAGGTTGGAACTGAAGCCGTGTGCGACGCGCGCCAGCGTGCCCATGGAGCACGGGATCAGGATCGTCGCGGCAATGCCGGCGCTGCCCGAGCTGGGCGCAGCCTCCACGGCCGCGCGGTCGTGCACGCGCAGGCCCGCACGCAGCTCGGCGGGGAACAAGGCCGCCAGGTCGGGGCGCTCCAGGTCCACTGGCAAGCCGGCCTCGTGCAGCAACACGCGATGTGCCGCTCCAGTTGCCGTGAGGTGCACCTCGTGACCGCCGCGTAGCAGTGTCTCCACGAGTCGCAGGCCGTAGGCGATGCCGGAACCGCCACAGAAACAGACCGCAAAGCTGCGTTTGGTCATGACCGGGTCAGGTAGTAGTGCACGTCGTAGAGCACGTGCGTGTACACGCACACGCCATAGCCACGGAAGATCATCAGGACGCCCAGCAGCACGCCTGCCATGGTGCGGAAGAGGAAGGCGGGCAACGTGAAGGGCTCGCCCCACACGTGGTGGAACCACGAGAACACCACGGCACTGACGGCCACGGCCAGCAGCCCGCCGAGCGCCTGCGGCAGGTCGAACACGCGCCGCACCCGCTCCCAGCCCCACACCAGCAGCGACATGAGCCCGAGGCGGAACAGGAGTTCCTCGAAGATGCCGGCGCCCATCGCCCCGACGAGGTCCTGCACCAGGCGCGGGTTGGCGACCCCGTCCTGCGACGCTGCAGACAACACGCTGGTGGCCGACGAGGCGAGCGCGGCAGACAACGGACCGAGCAGCAGGCCGTAGACGGTTCCCTCCAGGGCCGACACCATGGCCACGCGCAGCCATGGCACCTGCCGGCGCACCAACGAGCGGGCCGCCAGCAGCATGCAGAGGCAGAGGACGACGCTCAGGACGAGGTGGCCGTTGGGTCCGACCCGCTCGACTGCCTGCACCAGCATGATCTCGGCCCCGTTGCGCTCCTCGGGGGTGAGCCGCAACCGCAGGACCTCGTAGAGGAGCCACAGCGGCAGCACGGCGAAGAACCCCACGGCCGGGTCCCGCGACCACGCGAAGTACCCGTGTGCAGCAGGTGCAGCCTTCTCCTTGGCGGCCTTGGTGGGCCGCGCCCTCGGCTCAGCGGACTTCGCCACGGTAGATCGCGGCAATGCCGCCCGTGAGCAGGGTCATGCGCGGGTCGCGCAACCCGGCGCGCTCCATCAGCCCGAGGAACTCGGCGCGCTCCGGGAACTTCATCACCGAGTCCGGCAGGTAGTGGTAGGCGCCGTTGTCGGTACCCGACACGATCCGGCCCACGAGGGGCAGGATGCGACGGAAGTAGAACAGGTAGGCCTGGGCCAGCAGCGGCACGCGCGGCTTGCAGAACTCGAGCACCAGCACGCGGCCACCGGGGCGCACGACCCGCGCCATCTCGCGCAGGCCCCGCTCGGGGTCGGCCACGTTGCGGATGCCGAAGGCCACGGTGCAGAGGTCGAAGGACGCCTCGGGGAACGGCAGCGCCAGGGTGTCGGCCACCAGGTAGCGCGGCGCGTGCGGCCCGGGCCAGTGGGCCGCCTTGGTCGCGGCATGGGCCAGCATCTCGGGACAGAAGTCGCTGCCCACCACCGTCGCCCCCGCGCGCGCGAGGGCGAGGCTCAGGTCGCCCGTGCCCGAGCAGACGTCGAGGGCGCGTTCCCCGGGCTGCACGGCCGCCACCGCGACCGCCCGCTTGCGCCACAGCACGTCGATGCCTGCGGACAGGATGCGGTTTGCACGGTCGTAGCCAGGGGCCACCTCCGCGAACATCTGCCGCACTGCTGCGCCGTCGGGCATGGGGTCATTCTGGGACGCAACCGGGTGCGCGGCAACGGAACGTTGGCGGCAGGCCCGTCCTGGTGCCGGAAACGCAGCGAGCCCGGCACAGCCGGGCTCGCGGGGTCGGTCCCATGGCACGCGGCGCGCGAACGCGCCGCGCAACCGGTCACTGGCGCCAGTAGCTGGACACGCAGCGGATGCCTGGCACCTGGATCGTCGAGATCCGACGGCCGGTGCTGTACTCGAACACGTCGACCTTGCCCACGTCCGAGAGGCCCACGAACATCAGCTTGGGCTGGATGGCCGACACGCCTGCACCACCGGCCAGCTTGAGCTTGTGCTTGCCGGAGTGGCGCCACGGCGTGTTGTCGTAGCCCGTGTTGAACTGGGTCAGCTGGCCCGGGGCGCCGCCGAAGTTGATCATGTCATCGAGGGCGATGTCGACCACCGAGTTGCCCGAGAGCAGGTCGGCGCGCGGGTTCGACAGGTTGAGGCCGCCGAAGCGGGCACCCACCGACCATTCCTTCTGACGGTAGGTGGGCGGCAGGATGAAGCCGCCGCTGTTCGGGTTGAGGGGCTGCGGGCCGTTGGGCGCCGAGCTGAGGTCCAGACGCGACACCTGGCCAAGGCCGCTGGTGTCCACGTGCCCGATCAGCACCGAGCCGTTGTTCGAGCTGTAGTCGAACGCGATGGAGCGGGCGCGGGTGAAGGTGTAGTTGGGCACCACACCGACCACGTCGTTGAACCCGATGCCGTTCACGCCGTCCGGGCCCGACTCGTACACGGCCACGGTGCCGTTGCCGTTGAGGATGTACGCGTAGTAGACGCCCTGGAGGAACCCGTTGGTGACGAAGCGCTCCGTCACCGCGACCTCGATGGGCGCGTTGAGGAAGCCTGCCACCGTGCGGCGCACGTTGAAGTCGGCGGCCGAGATGATCGACATCAGGTTGGCACCGGTGCTGACGACGAGCACGTCCTCGCCGTCCGGCTGCCAGGCGACACCCGTGGGGCCACGGCCGACGCGGGTCTCCGCGACGATCTGGTGGAACGACGGGCTCAGCGGGTTGATGTCAATGAAGCTGACCGTCGAGCTGGCGAAGTTGGACACCGCCAGACGGTTCATGCTCGGCGACATCGCCATGCTGATCGGGTCGCTCAGGCGGATCGAGTCCAACAGCGTGAAACGGTTGCTGTTGAGAACGAGCACCTGACGGTTGTCCCGGTCCAGCACATACAGGAAGTGGCCAACCTGCTGGCGCACCACGAAGGGGCATGCCGGCGGCGGGGGCGGAGGCTGCGTGGGCGGAGGCTGCGGGCCCACGAACGTTCCCTGGAACTGGTTGCCGAAGATGCCCACCGTTCCCAGCGCGGAGCCGAACGGGTTGCCCTGCACGAGCAGGTTGATCGGCGACAGGGAGCAGGGCGGGTTGGTGGTGATGATGTTGCCCTGCGCGCCCGAACTCGAGGTGGTCGTCGGCTCCTCGCCGAAGATCGCGCGGTTGGGGTTGGGCGGCGGGAACACGAGCCGCGGCGGGTTCGGGTGCGGCGGCTGGGTGATGGCATTGCCAGCCATCTGCGTGCCCGTGGTGGGGTTGCGCTGGTTGGCCCGGGTCGCGTTGACGTTGACGTTCTCGTTGTTGAAGACGAGGTCGAGCGGGGCACCCACGTGGATGTCCGGGACCTCACCCACCAGCGGCTCCCGCAGCAGCAGCGTGTTGAGCGTGGTGTCGCGCACCAAGGTCAGGGCGCCACCGCTGCCGGCGTCCAGGTTGCTGGAACCGGGCGCAAGCGGCGGGTTCACACCGGGCTGGCCGATGTTGGGGTTGAGCGGGAACCGGGTGTTGTTGATGTCGCCGGTACCCTGACCAAAGCCGTTGAGGTCCACCACCGCGATACCCGGGGTGGAACCGCCGATGCCGAGGTACACGGCCTCGGGTGCCACCGGCGCGTTGACGATGCCGGGGCCGTCACTCGTGGTGAACGCAGTCGTGACCGCGGTGCCGACCAGCACCTGCGTCAGGCTGCGGATGGTCGTGTTCTGCACCTGCACCGAGACGGTCGACTGGCCCGGCAGGTTGTACGCCGGCGTGATGCGGTAGTTGCAGAGGTCCGAGTAGCTGAAGGGGTCGGCGGAGTAGCTGACGGCATACGTCTGCGCGGATGCGGTCACCGAAAGGGTCAGGCCACCGGAGGGCGGCGTGAACTGCGTCGGGTCGTAGAACGCACCCACGTCGGCCGGCTGCACCGGCTTGTTGAACCGGACCAGGATCTGGGTCGTGGGGTCGACGCCGGTCTGGCCGTTGCCCGGGGTGATGTCCGGGATGGCGGTGTAGCCGATGACCTGCGGCGGCAGCGTGTCGTCACCCACCGTCGTGGCGGTGGCAACCTCCTGCTCCAGTACGTCGTCCTCGCTGTCGCGCACTGCGTTGGTCACCACCAGGCGCAGGAGCTTGTCCGACGGGAAGGTGTC
>JBEGVB010000130.1:0-13015 GCA_041178545.1 Planctomycetota bacterium | reverse complement strand
TCCGTGACCATCCGCAACCTCGACCGCTACGCCCGCCCCACCGCCGACCCGTCGACCTGGCTGCTGCGCAGTGGCTGGAAGCGCCACGGCCTGCTGAGCGTCCACGAGCGGCCCAAGGTCGTCTGACGGGAGAGCACACGGGACAAGGCCACCTCCACAGCAGGGGGGACGCCACGCCGTTCCCCGTCCGCTCGCCCCATCCGCCTCAACCACCGCTCCCCTGCCCCGGCCTCTCTTCCAGCCTCTGGGCCCGCGCGCGCTCCACCACCACGCCGCTGCCACCCCATCGCCCGCGCCACGTCCGCGCGCCCTCTCCCCCTTCACAGTTTCTCCCTCCATCCCCGCTCCTCACCCAGCACGCCATCCGCATCAACCACCGTTCCCGCTCCCGTTCCCCGGCCTCTCTTCCTCACCGCGCCTGCCCGCGGAGGCGCGCCAGCACTGCGGCCTGTCCCTCCGCTCCGAGCCGCTCGCTCAGGCGCGGGTAGAGCACGTTCCGTTCGCGCAGGTCGTGGTGGAGCATGAGGTTCTTGAAGGTCGCCTCGCGGTCCAGCAACTCGAGCAGGACCTCGTCGGTGGGCGCAGCGGCCAGCGCGTCCACGCGCGCGCGGAACTCGGCGAGGAACTTGCGGATGAGCTGGTGCTCCCCGAGGAAGAGCTTGGTGGGAGCATCGGTGGCGTCGCCGCCGTGTGCCACGTGGAGGGGCAGGACATGACCCTCTTCCTGCGCGATGTGCTCGTCGAGCAACTGCTGGTAGCGCGCGAGTTCGGCACCTGCCGCCTGGTAGTCGCGGTCGATGAGGGCGACCTGGTGCCGGCGGAAGCACGCGTCGAACTCGGCGTGCCTGCCCATCATCCAGTCCTCGAGGATCCTGCTCACGGCGCTCGCTCCTGGAACATCACGTGGACGCCCCGCTTGTTGGCGACGACGACGTCGAGCAGGCCATTGCCGTCGACGTCCGCGACCTCGAAGTGGGTGCCGACCCCGCTGGAGTCGTCGATGGGGTGCACCTCGAACACGGGTTCTGGTCCCGGCACGACCCGGATCCACAGCAGCCATGGCGTTCCCATGGGGTCGACGTCGCCCTGCGGGCCGTGGGCCCACCACCGCTTGCCGGTGACGAGGTCGCGGTGGCCGTCGCCGTCGATGTCGACGAAGCACAGCGCATGGGTCTGGGTGACGTGGTCGGCCACCATGCGCACGGTGAAGAACGGCTTGCCCGCCTCGTCGACCCGCTGTGGGTTCCAGCAGATGCCGCGCGCGTGCGCCGAGCTGTTGAGCACGTCCGCGAGGCCATCGGCATCGACGTCGAGGACGTGGAGGTGCGCACTGTCGAAACAGGTCCGGATGCGGTGTTCCTCCCACGGCTCGGTGCGCGTGCGCGCGCCCTCGGGCTGCCGCCACCAGCCGTGGGGCGTGACCACGTCGAGCCGGCCGTCGCGGTCCATGTCACCGGTGCCGAGCCCGTGGGCAAAGCGCACGGCTGCGGGACAGTCGGGCCCGCTGACGGAATGGACGGACCACGGAGTGCGAGGGTCTACACCGGGCTCGCACCAGACGAGCCTGGACCCGTCGCCCATGAGGAGCACGGGCTTCCCGTCGCCGAAGAGGTCGACGAGCTGGACCGACTCGTTGCAGGCGGACGGGTGCACCTCAAAGCACTCCCACGGACCCGCGCCTCCCGCCGGGTTGCGGTACCAGTGGCAGGGCGTGCCCGGGATGCCGACGACCACCTGGTCGACCCATCCGTCGCGGTCGACATCGGTGCCGAAGCATGCAAAGCAGTTGCTGTAGGTCGCGGCTCCATCCTTGTGGTCGCCGAGGGTACGGATGGCGCGCAACTGCCACTGCGGGGCTTCGTACCAACCGTCGCCGAAGAACAGGTCGAGGTCACCGTCGCGGTCGACGTCGGCCACGGACACGGCCTCGGAACGGAAGGCCGGGTCGACGACGACCTTGCGCCACGTGGGCGGCCCACCCGGTGCAGCAGCCGCACAACCCGCACCGAGGAGGCCGAGGAGGATCACCATCGTGTGCAGGGCGTTGGACACCGCCCCATCACACCTGCGCGCTTGCGGCATGGCAACGGCACGCCCATGCTCGCCCCCATGCGCATCCTCCTCGCAGTCCTCGCCGCACTCGTCGGCATGTCGTGCATGGGGCTCACCGTGTCCCTCGTGGAGGCATTGGGCCACGCCATGTTCCCGCCCTCGGCAGAGATGCTCGCTGCACTGGACAAGTTGCAGGCAGGCGACCCCTCGGGCCGGGAAGCCGTCGAGGCGGCGCTGCCAACCATGCCCTTCGGTGCCTTCGCCAGCATCGTGCTGGCGTGGGTCCTCGGTGCCGTGGTGGGCCCGGGGAGCGCATGCATCATCCACGGCGCCTTCACCAAGTCCCTCACCGCGCCGACCTGCCGTCGCTTTGGCATCGGCTTCGCCGTGCTGAATGCCCTCGCATGCATCGCCAACGTCGTGGGCTTCCCCAGCCCGGCCTGGATGGTGGCCGTGGGCACGGTGCTGCCCCCGGTTGCCTCCCTGCTGGTGGGGTTCCGCATGGCAGCCAACCGCCCCGCAGCCTGAACACCCGGTCCCACCGGGGCATCGCCTCGGTTTCGGGCCGGTTCGACTCAGGCTCGGCTGCCCCCCTGCCGAAAGAGAGGGCATGAAGTGCGCAACCGCCCTCGCCATCGGCACCTTGGTGCTCCTGGCTTCTTGTACCGACGACCGCAGCGCCCAGTCGAAGCTTGCTGCCTCGACGTTCAGCCGGTTCCAGAAGGCGTTGCAGCTCGGCAACCGCGAACTGGTGCGCACCATGCTCACGAGTGAGAGCACTCCCGTGCTGGACGGCATCGACTGGGCCGCCGTGGCGAAGCAGCCACCGCTCGACGTGCGAGGCGCACGTTTCGTGGACAACGAGTTCTGGGTCGAGGTCCACGACCCGGAGACTCCCGACTCGGTCTCGCGTTTCGTCCTCGTCCGCGAGAACGGCCGCATGGTGGTCGACCTCGTCGCCAGCGCCGCACACCATGCCACGCTGGTCCCGAGCAACCGCCCGATGGTCGAGCCGCGCGAGCTGACGCCGGAGGACCTCGAACGCGCCGCGAACATCCAGCAGACCTCGCCTGCGGCAGCCCCGCCGCGCTGACCTGGCTGCGGCCGGGAATCCGCCTGCGTTGGCACGGCTTGCTGGGTAACTTCTCGCGCCCTACAGCCAGCCAACCATGAGCACCGTCCTCAAGACCCTGATCCTCGGCTCGGGCCCCGCGGGCTACACCGCAGCCATCTATGCCGCGCGCGCCAACCTCGAACCCCTGCTGCTGTGCGGCAGCCAGCCGGGCGGGCAGCTGACCATCACCAGCGAGGTCGAGAACTACCCGGGCTTCCCCCACGGCATCATGGGCCCGGAGATGATGGAGAACTTCAAGGCGCAGGCCGAGCGCTTCGGGACCAAGGTGGTTGCCGAGACCGGCGTGAAGGTGGACCTGTCGAAGCGCCCGTTCACCGTCACCACGGAGAACGACACCGTCTTCCAGGCACAGACGCTCATCATCTCGACGGGGGCTAGCGCGCTGTACCTCGGCCTGCCCAACGAGACGAAGCTGCAGGGCCGTGGCGTGAGCGCCTGCGCCACCTGCGACGGGTTCTTCTTCAAGAAGAAGGTCGTCTACGTGGTGGGTGGCGGCGACTCCGCGTGCGAGGAGGCCAACTTCCTCACCAAGTACGCGTCCAAGGTGTTCCTGGTGGTGCGCCGCACCGAGCTGCGTGCCTCCAAGATCATGCAGGAGCGCGTCAAGTCGAACCCGAAGATCGAGATCCTCTGGGAACGTCAGGTCACCGACGTGTTCGACGTGAGCGAGAACAAGGTCACCGGGCTGGAGCTGATGAACTCGAGGACCGGGGCCAAGGAACGCGTACCAGCAGACGGTCTGTTCCTCGCCATCGGCCACCGGCCCAACACCGAGCTGTTCAAGGGCGTGCTGGACATGGACGACGTGGGCTACATCCGCACCGTCCCGGGCAAGACCGCGACCAACATCCCCGGGGTGTTCGCCTGCGGCGACTGCCAGGACAGCTACTACCGCCAGGCGATCACCGCCGCGGGCACTGGGTGCATGGCAGCCATCGAGGCAGAGCGCTGGCTCGAGCACCAGCACGCGCACGCCTGACGCGGTGAGCGCGGGCTGCCTGACACCTCAGGCCCGGGCCCGCCTCGTGGGTCCGGTGCGCTTCATGCATCGGGGGCGTCTGCGATCCATGCCGTGAGGAGCGTGTAGCCCACGGCCAGCACCACCGGGCCGACGAACAGGCCGATGATGCCGAAGGCGAACAGGCCGCCGATCACGCCTGCAAAGATCAACAGCATCGGCAGGTTGACGCCCTTGCGGATGAGCAGCGGTCGCAACACGTTGTCGAGGCTGCCCACGAGCAGCGCCCAGATGCCGAGGCCGATGGCCCAGCCGGTCTCGTCGCGGAAGAAGAGCCAGAGGGCGGAGCAGAGGATCACGGGAGCAGCACCGACCTGCGCGATGCCGCTCACGAACATCACGGCGGTGAGCAGTCCCGGAACCGGCACCCCGGCGACCGCGAGACCCACGCCCCCTGCGACGGCCTGCACCAGTGCCGTGGCAACCACGCCGAGCGCGACGCCGCGGATCGCGCCCACGGCCAGCAGCATCGCCCGGTCGCCACGGTCACCCGCGAGCCTGCGGGCAAACCCGAGGACACCGGCCGCATAGACCTCGCCGTGCAGGTAGAGGATGACGACCAGCAGGAGGATCAACAGGCCGTTGAGGAACAGCAGGCCGGCACCGCCGATCTGACCGGTGGCCCACCGCAACAGTTCGTCGAGGTAGGGCGACAGGCGCGCTCCGAGGCTCTGCGGTCCCTCAGACATCCACTCGTCCCACGCCGCCGCCGCGTGTGGACCGATCCCGGGCACGTCCCGTACCCAGTCCGGCAGGTGGTCCGGTGCCTGGGCGGGCAGTGACTTGGCCCACGCGACGATGCCCGGGGCGTTCTGCACCAGCACCGAGATGAGCAAGGAGAAGGGGACGATGATGGCTAGCACCATCACCACCACCATGATGGCTGCAGCCACGTTGCGCCGGCCGCCGAGACGCTGCTGCAGCTGCGTCATGAGGGGCCAGCTCGCCACCACCAGCAGGGTCGCCCAGATCAAGGGGCCCAGGAAGGGCCTCAGGATCCAGAAGGAGAGCCCCAGCAGTCCGCCGAGGAACAGCACCGCCAGGACCGTGCGGGTGAGGTCGCGATGTGGTGATCCTCCGGTCATGCGGTCCATGGTAGGTCGCACGGGGCAATAGGCCAGCGCGCGCAGGGTTCGGTGGCGAAGTGGACGGATGCGAACGCTAAGCTCCCGGCTCCCTGCGATGGCCTACACCGCCGCCCAACGCCAGCTCCTCGAACGCTACTTCTCCGTGGTGGACAGCCCGGAGCACGCAGACGTCTACCTGGTGCGCAACCTGCCGCCAGAGGTCGCAGCAACCCTCAACGGGGTGTACTCGCGCAGCAGCAAGTCGATGCGCGACCAGTTCCTCGAACGGCTTGAGCAGGGGCTCGCGGCCACCGGGCGCACGCTGCAGTCGCTCGTGGTCGACGACGGTCCGCGCGACGCGCTCTCGTCCGTGATGACGGACAAGGCGGGCCAGTTCCTCAAGACCTACGCCATCGACCACGGCCACAACTCGCTGCGCGAGGGCTCCGTGGTCCACCTCGCGATCGAGAAGGTCTCCCAGCTGGTGACGCGATTCATCCAGCGCGAGCGCCGCTGCTCGTTCGAGGAGTCATCGACCCGCTACATCAGTTTCTCGGCCGAGACCCACTGGCGCGACCCTGAGGTGATGGCCGCCGGCGGCGACGTTGCTGCCGCCTACAACGCGGTGATCGACGAGACCTTCGCGCTCTACAGCGAACTGACCGAGGACCTCGTCGGACACCTCAAGCGGCTGCGCCCGTTGCAGGCCGGTGAGAAGGAGGCGCCGTGGCTGCGCACCATCAAGGCCGAGGCCTTCGATGCCGCCCGGTACCTCATCACGCCCGCCATCCTCACGAAGTGGGGCATGGTCGCGGACGCACGCACGCTGAGCGACGTGATCAGCGAGCTGCGCAGCCACACCCTCGCCGAGTTCCGCCTGGTGGGCGAGCGCATGCAGCAGCAGGCGGAGACCGTGCTGCCGACGTTGCTCGCACACGCCAATGCCAACGCCTTCCAGCAGCACACGCGGCAGGCCGTGGCCGCGATCGCAAGCCGCCTCGGCACGGCTCGGGTGGAGCCCGTGCGGGGCCCGGGCCGCGGCGACGTGAAGCTGCTGGCCCACGACGTCGACCTCGATGCCAAGTTGCTCGCGTCCCTCCTCTACGAGGCAAGTCGTGCACCTTGGTCGGAGCTGATGGCACGTGTCGTGCCCATGGGGCCCGCAGAACGCGCGAAACTGCTCGACGAGGTGATGGCCGCCCGCGGCAGGCACGATGCATGGCCGCTCGCACTCGAGGGCGCGGCGCCGTTCGAGTTCGAGGTGCTGATGGACTTCGGCGCCTTCCGCGACATCGGCAGGCACCGCAAGGGCCTGCAACAACAGCAGGTGCTCACCGTGGACCATGGCTATGCGGTTCCGCCGCTCGTGGAACAGGCCGGCCACCGCGACCGCTACATTGCGACCATGGACCGCGCTGCCGAGCTGCAGCGCAAGGTCGCCGCGCGCTTCCCCGACGCAGCCGGCTACGTCACCCCGTTCGCCTTCCTGCAGCGCGTGCGCATCCTGTTCGACCCGCGCCAGGTCGACTACTTCGTCGAGCTCCGCTCCGGTCCAGAGGGTCACTTCAGCTACCGGCAGGTCGCCATCGACATGTTCGACCTTGTCGAGCGCGTGTCGCCGCTCTTCGCGCGGTACATCCGCGTGCAGAAGGGCGAGGCGTTCCTCGGTCGCATGCAGAGCGAACAGGGCGCCGACGAACGCCGCCTCCGCCGTATGCAGGCAGCCGGGGACGCCTGAGCCTCAGGCTCAGCGGAACCGCATCCGCACCGGGGCGCTGGAACGCACGGTGGCCGTGGCCGTGGGAGCCACGTGGGCACGGAACTCGAGCTCGAGCCCGGCAAGCTCGGGTGGCAGGGGCGTGAGCGGCACGAGGTCGAGGACGGCCTGCATGGCACCAGTCGGGTCCAGCGAGCCGAACGGCATGCCCGCCCCGTTCTCGAGCTGCCATGCCTGTGCCTGCAGCAGGAACCCTTCCTGCTGGGGCAGCAACAGGCCTTCGGCCTGCAGCAGCACCTCGTGCTGCCCGAGGGCTCCCATGGTCATCACGCATGGCGCACCCGCGAGCTCGACGTCGCTGCGCACGGTGAACTGGACCGGGGCCGGACGCGCAACGGAGATCTCCGATGCGTCGGTGAGCAGCGTGGGCAGGACGTCCGTCCACGGCATCTCGAGCCAGGAGCCTGCACTGCCACCGAAGTGGACTGCCACGTCGTACTCGTGGAACAGCGGCGCCACCTCGAGCGTGCGACTCATCGGGTACTCACGGAGCCAATGGTTGCGAAGACGGAGGCGCACGACGGAACCCGCTGGCACCTGGGTCGCCACCGGCGGGAACCGCAGCGAGACCGGTTGCGCGACGTTCGGGACGCCGTTGGAGCGGGCGACGCCCATGGAGGCAATCATGGTCTCCGGCTCGCCGGGCGCCTCGACGGTGAGCAGCGCAGCGATTGCCCAGACAGGATGGCTGGGTGTCACCACGAGGTCGAGTTGGGGCGCTGCAGCGAGCATGCGTGCGCGTTGCAGCGGCGCGGTCTCGAACACGAGTTCGGACAAGGGGATGTGGGCCAGCACCGTGCCGACCTCGCGCTGGGAGATGTGGGTCAGGTAGTTCGCTGCGTCGTAGGTGGGCTCGAGCACCACCTGCCGGACCGTGTCGAACGTGGACACGGGTTGCGACGGGTGGAGCATGCCGTCGGGCTGGAGGTGCAGGCGAACCGGCTGCACCTGCTGCAACGGACGGACCGAGTCGGTCTCCAGTCGTCCCCAGAGGGAGAACTGGTCGTCGCGCACCGAACCCTGAACCGGCAGGAGCGCGAGGCTGTGGCGCGAACGGGCAACCGAGGGCTGTTCGCCCCAGAGGTGCTGCTGCAGCCACACCACGACCTCTCGGTCGCGGTACCTCACCTCGTGCTCATTGCGTGGCGTGTCATGGCCGACCGTGGAGAGCAGCGAGCGATGGCCCACGCCCTGAGGCATGCGTTCGAGCACCTCGAGCGCGGGCATCGGACCGTCGATGAAGTCGTGGTACGCGTGCGAGAAGAGGACCGGCACCGTGCTCTGCAGCAGTCGTTGCAGGACCGGACGGTCCTCCTGCTGCCAGAGCTGCAGCAGACCCTGCGGGTCCTGGGCACGGAACCGCTGGGCAGCTGCCGTGCGGAAGTCAGGGTCGAGGTTCCACGCAGGCACGGCGTCGTCAGCGATGACGTTGACGAACCAAGAGCTGAACTGGATGCCGTTGCGGACCCAGTCCTCGGTGGACTCCGCCACGTAGTCTGCGGCAACCACGCAGCGGACCGGCGGGAACGCACTCACGGCACGACCGGGCACGGACAGCGACTGGCCAGACCATGCAGCCGCACGCCACGCGTGTGCCGCACCCTGGCTGATTCCCACCACGGCAAGCCGCGACGGGTCGACCAGTGCAGCCTGGTTCGCGGCAACGTGCTGGACCTGTTCTGCCAGGTCTGCGAACTCGACGGCCCCCCAGAGGGAGGTGCCACGGTTCGGGTGGCTCGGGTTGAGCAGGATGCCACTGCCCTGGCCCCGCACGTCGTAGGTCCAGACCGCATGACCCTCGGCGACGATCTGCTGCTGCAGGGCCAGTTCCGCCACCCGCGAGCCGCCGAGCTGGTGCACGAAGATGACGAGCGGCCAGCGGCAGCCTGGCACCCCGGCATCGGGCAGCAGCAGGTTGGCATGCGTGGCGTAGCCGTCGGAGTAGGTGACCGTGCTGGTGGGCTCGACGCGCATCCCGAACACGCCACCCGGGGGCACCGGACGGTCGCAACCCTGACCCGGCAGGCGCTGGGGCACCAGGACAAGTGCCGCTAGCGCCGCTGGCGTCGCGAGTTTGCGCAGGATGGGGACCATCTCCAGGGCGCGGAGCATAGCCCAGTCCATCGACCACCTACGGGCCCGACATACAGCAACGTTGACGAACCGCGCTGGACCGGGCCAGCAGCCACTGCCATGGGCGCTTCAGGCGAACAGAGCGTTGCACACTGCCAGTCCCGCTCCGGGACCGAGCACCCCTAGCACGCGGACCACGCGGTCGGGGATCCCGGCGGCCCCGAGTGCCACGGCATCCGCGGCAGCAGGCACCAGGACACGTTCGGCAAGTTGCAGGTTGCCGACCGTGAGTTCGAGGCGGTTGCGGAACGCGTCCGGGTTGGGCCACGGCGACAGTCCCCCGAGGCAGAGGGCCCGGCGGGCCACGACCGCCTCGATCCTGCCGAGCGGGCCCGGGGCGAGGCAGCATGCCGTGCAGCGCGCAACGTCCTCCCATGCAGAGCAGGCACGCTGCTGCTCGTCGACGAGCGTGGCGCGGTGGCAGAGCACCTCGGCAGCGCGTGCGACGACGGCACAACGGGCGCCCATGCGCGTCGCGATCCAGAGCGTGTTGACCGAGCCCGCGGACCCGTAACCGACGTGGACCACGGTGCCTGCCGGACGGCCGCGGAGGGCGCGGGTGAGTGCTGTGTCGAGTGCGACGTCGGTCACGCGGGCGTGGACGCGACGGAACGCCCCACCGGCCCCACCGACGTCGATGCACTCCACGCCCTCGGGTGGGGCTGCGGGTCGCTCGCCGCGATCCGTGGCGCGCAACCACCGAACGCGGTGGCCTGCGTCACGCAGCGCGAGCGCCAACCCGGCGCCCAGTTGCCTGCTCCAGTGCTCCGTGCCGGAGCCGCGCTGCGTGACGAGGATGGCTTCCATGGGTCGCGCCTGCGCGGCGCCATGGGCCACAGGATATGGTTCGTGGCGCGGCATGACAGCAACCAAGGAACCGGGCAGGCCATGAACGCGGTGCGGAGCCTCGTGGGCGCATGGCTGGTGCTCGACTTCTTCGGCGAGAGCCGCAGGTCGCGCAGCCCCGGCAGCACGCTCACGACGACGATCTTCACCCAGTCGTTCCTCGCGCTGGTCCTCGCTGCACTGCTGTTCCCCGAGACCCCGCCCACCGCGTTCGCCGCGGCGGCACTCTGCTTCTCCACCCTGCTCGACTCGGTGGCGGGACTGGGCGAGACCGCGACCACGGCGCGTGCGCGTGCCGATGCGGTGCTGCTGCACACGAGTCCGGTTGCAGCATGGCAGCGCGTGGCCGCGCGCTGCCTGCACGGCTCCTTCCGCCTCGTCCTCTGCACCGTGGGGATGGCACTGCCACCCGGGATCCTGCTGGCCATGCTGACCGGCGACGCGTGGGCCGTGGCCCGGCACCTCGTGGCCGCGTGCGCCTGCTCAGCCCTCGCCGGTGCGGCCTTCACCGTGGTGGTGCAGGTCGCGGCCCGACTGCGCGGACCCGATGCCGCCGCACTGCTGTCCGGCACCTTGCGTGCGCTCGCACTCGGTGTGGGCCTGATGGCATTCGCACTCGGCATCCGGCACCTCGACGAGGGCATCGGTGCCATGCCATTCCCTGCCTGGGTGGTCGAGAACCTGCCGATGCTCTGGGCAGCCCGTGCCGTGGTCGCGCCTGCCGCCAACCTCGACGCAGTCGTCTTGCTCGCGGCCACCGGAATGGCGTTGTTGCTGTTGTTGCGCCTCGTCGGCGACGCGGAGTCTGCCCGGGGCCGACGTCGCAGCAGCAAGGGCCTTGCCGACCGGCTCGAGGCACTGCTCGCCGCCGACCCGGTGACGCGCGGGCTTGCGAACTTCACGGGGGTGATGCTGTGGCGCAACCCGGGCTTCCGCAGCCGTGCACTGCCGCTCTTCGGTGTGCCCGCGGCCATGGTGCTGCTCGGGCTGCGCGGGGCCACGGATGCCGAGCGGGAGCTATTCCTCGCGGTGGCGCTGCAGTTCCCTGCCGTCTACCTGCCGTTCCTCGTGGCGTTGCTGCCGCGGGGCGAGCAGCCCGAGGCGGCATGGGTGTTCGCGCAGGGTCCCGACACGACGCTCGCACGCGCACGGCAGGCGGCGCACATCGCGCTGTGTGTGCGCGTGCTGCTGCCACTGCACGCACTGGCGCTCGCCGCCATGCTGGTCGGTGGTGTGGACCCGTGGTTCGCGCTGCCACTGTCCCTCACCAGCCTCGGCACGGCAGCCGTGCTCGCACGCTTCCAGGCACGCGCCCTGCAGCACGTGCCCTTCACGCAACCCACCGAGGGCGCGGCACCCACGGAGATGGGATCCCTGCTCCTCGGCGCGCTGGTGCTGCTGGGCTTCGCATGCGCTTGGGTACTCGCCTTGCCGCCTGCCGTCCGCTGGATCTTCGCACTGCAGTTGCCAGCGACCGCAGTGCTGCAACTGAGGGCGCGCGCATGACAGGCCGGCCAGACCTTGACGGGCCAACGCGCCCGCAGGAGTCCCTGCGGCGCGAGCTGTTTGCCATCGGCTTCGTCTACGCCATGAGCGCGATGCTCACGCTGCTCGTCGGCTGGCTCTCCATGGCCTGAGCCCGCTGGGGCTCAGACCTGGCCGACGGCCACGCACACGGCATTGCTCACCACGAAGCCAGCGGGCAGACCCGGCGTCGCCGGGGCCGACTGGCTGTACAGCACCACGCCGCTGAGCGAAGGCGTGTTGGGGAGCGCGAGCGAGATCGTCGAGAGCCCGAAGGTCACGTTGGAGACGTTGGTCACGAGGCCGGGGCCAAGCTGCAGGTAGAGGGTGCAACCAGGCAGGCCGAAGCCCGCGAGCGACGAGCCGGTCGCGTTCGGGGCGAAGCCGAACAACCAGAACACGAAGGGCGTGCTCGGGGCGATGCCGGTGGTACGGAACGTGATGGTCGTGCCGAGGATCGGGCGCGACGTGAGTGCCAGCAACGGAGCCCCTGGCGCGACGCATCCCGTGCCAAAGCTCGTCCAGTTGGCGTAGCCCGTCTGCGTCGAGTAGTGGATCTCGAGGTTCTGCTTGTGCAGTGGCGGCGCAAGCGAGGCGGTCCACGACTCGCGCTGGAACTGGACGTTGGTCCAGGTCATTGCGGAGTTGGAATAGGAAGGCACCACACCGCCCGTGTTGGGGTCGATCATCGGGTGCAGCGGGCCCGGTGCGGGACCGGTCGTGGGCATGTTCACCACGAGGGCGCAGGCCCAGAGTCCGGGCGGAAAGCTCAGCGGGGTGCTGAAGACGATCGGCGAGTCCGCGCTGTTGAGGCCCACCGTCAGCGTGCCGGTGCCGTAGGGCAACCATGCTGCCTGGTTGGTCTCGCTGCCCACCCACGTGACGCCGGGCTGCACGTACCACGTGACCGTGGTGGTCGCGCCCACCTGGTTGGGCATGTTCACGGTCGTGCCGTTGCCGAGGTCGACGACGCCACCATCATCGAACAACCGCAGGTCCACGCGCGAGATGGTGATCGCGGTGCTGGGGTTGAGGTCGAACAGGAAGCTGAAACCCGGGTAGGTCGGGCTTGCCGGGCTCGGGAAGTTGGGGTGGCCGTACAGGCTGTTGCCGCCGAAGGGCGACTGGGTCGCCAGGGTCAGGACAGGGCTTGCGCCCGCGCTGCAGTTGGCCTGGGCGAGTGCCACGGGGGCCGCGGCACAGAGGGCGAGGAACAGGGGGATTGCGCGCATGTGGGATCTCCGTCGGGTGGGGTGCCAGAGGTTGCGACACGGAGGCGCAACCCGCAAGGTGCCCCGCAGCCGCGATTCTCAGAGTTCGCGGAACCCGGAGGCCCGCAGGTGGGCAAAGGTCTCGTCGAGGAGGGATGACGGCGGAACGAACACGACCGAGGCTTCGCGGCCCCGGGTGAGCAGGACGCGGTAGGAGTTGAGGCGCAGTTGGTGCGGGTCGCGCACAGCGCC
>JBEGVB010000129.1:0-39273 GCA_041178545.1 Planctomycetota bacterium | reverse complement strand
CGGGCGGGTGCGAGGCCCCGGCGCAGTGCGAGGGATCGCATCGCGTGGGGCAGCAACCGCACCTCGAACTCCTGCAACAGTTGGAGGGCCGTGCGGTCCGGAGGCGGCGGCACACCGTTGGCAAGCAAAGGAACCGGGAAATCCGCGCCCGGGTCCCGCCCGCCGTCATCCGCCGGGAGTGTGTCGTGGTCGCGGGGTGGGGCCGGGGCTATGCTCGCTCCCCTTTTCTGCCCGTATCCATGTCCACTACCTGCGTCGTCGGCATCCTCTGGGGTGACGAAGGAAAAGGAAAGGTCATCGACTTCCTCGCGAGGGAAGCCGACTTCGTCGTCCGCTTCGGCGGGGGCCACAATGCCGGCCACACCCTGATCCTGCCCACGGGCAAGATGGTGCTGCACCTGATCCCCTCGGGCATCGTGCACCCAGGGGTGGTCAACGTCATCGGCAACGGGGTGGTGGTGGACCCCCTGCACCTCGTGCAGGAGGTGCGTCGGATCCGCGAGCGGGGGCTGGCCGTCGACCTCGGCCGCAACCTCCTCGTGAGCGAGCGCGCCCAGGTGATCCTGGAGGCGCACCGCATCCAGGACCAGTGGCACGAGCAGCGGCGGGGCAGCGGCAAGATCGGCACCACCGGCAGGGGCATCGGCCCCGCCTACAGCGACCGTGCCGCCCGCATCGGGCTCCGCATGGGCGACCTGCTGCGACCGGAACTGCTCCGCGCCAGCCTCGAGCGGTTCTGCGCCGAGAAGAACGGTTGGTTCCTCGCTGCTGGCCTGGCGGCACTGGAGCCGGAAGCGCTGCTGCCCGCGCTGCTTGCTGCAGGCGAGGAACTGCGCCCCGCGGTCGTGGACACGGGTTCCGTCCTGCGCGCCGCGAAGCGCGAGGGGCGCCGCATCCTGCTGGAGGGCGCACAGGGCATCCTGCTCGACGTCGACCATGGCACCTATCCCTTCGTCACATCGTCCAGTGCGTCGACCGGGGGAGCCTTTTCGGGCACCGGCCTGCCGCCGCACTCGATGCGCGTGATGGCCGTGGCCAAGGCCTATGCAACGCGGGTGGGAGAGGGTCCGTTCCCCACTGAGCTCAAGGACGACACCGGCGACCGGATCCGGAAGGCTGGCAACGAGTACGGTTCCACCACGGGCCGTCCGCGTCGTTGCGGCTGGTTCGACGCCGTGGCCGTTCGCTACTCGGGTGCCGTCGCCGGCGTGGACGAACTGACCCTCACCAACCTGGACGTGCTCGCGGGTTTCCACCCGCTCCGCATCGCAACCGCCTACCGGCTGCCCGACGGCTCCACGACGCGCGACTTCCCCGCCTACGGCCTCCATGAGGTGGTGCCGGTGTTCGAGGAGCTGCAGGGGTTCGACGGCAATCTCCAGGACACCCGCAGGTTCGAGGACCTTCCTGTCGCCGCGCGCGAGTACGTGCTGGCGGTCGAGCGCCACACGGGACTGCCCGTCCGCACCGTGTCGGTGGGCCCGAAGCGCGAACAGGTGATCCTGCGGTGAGTCAGGCACCCGGCCAGCCCGGACTCGTCGTCCCGCGCTCGGTCGCGGTGATCATGGACGGCAACGGCCGCTGGGCGAAGGGCAAGGGGCTCGAGCGCATCCGCGGCCACGAACGCGGGGTCGAGGCGGTGCGCACGGTGGCGACGGAGTGCGCGCGTCTCGGTGTCGAGGCGCTCACCCTGTACGCGTTCTCGGAGGAGAACTGGAAGCGTCCCCGGCACGAGATCATGCTGCTGATGCGCCTGCTCAAGCAGTTCCTCGTCGCAGAGCGTCCGACGCTCGTGGAGAACGACATCAGGCTCCTGCACTCGGGCCGCCGCGAACGCCTCGATGCCGACGTGCTCGCCACGCTCGACGAGACGATGGCGATGACCGCCTCGCACCGCGGCATGAAGCTCGTGCTGGCGATCTCCTACGGCGGCAGGCAGGAGATCGCCGATGCCGCGCGTGCCATCGCGCGCGACGTGGCGGCAGGTCGGCTCGCGCCCGAGGCAGTGGACGAGGCCGCCGTGGCGAGCCGCCTGTACCTGCCCGACGTGCCTGACCCCGACCTGCTGGTCCGCACCGCGGGGGAGATGCGCGTCAGCAACTTCCTGCTGTGGCAGATCAGTTACGCCGAGATCCACGTGAGCCCGGTGTGCTGGCCCGACTTCCGCACCGAGCACCTTCACGATGCCTTCCGCGACTACGGCCGTCGCACCCGCAAGTTCGGGCAGGTGGTCGGCTGATGGCCAGCGAGCTGCGCACGCGCGCGGTGCTCGCGCCCACCATGCTGCTGTTGGTGGGAGCCGTCTACTGGCTCGACCTCAACGCAGTGCTGGGGCTCCGTCAAGGCGCGCTGTCCGCGGCGCTGCTGGGCCTGCTCGGCTTCGCAGGGACCTGGGAGTACGTGGCCCTGATGCGTGGTGCAGGCTTCTCGGTCGCCCGCACGATGCTGTTGTGCACCGCTGCCGCGCTGCACGTGAGTGCCTTCTTCTTCCAGTGGGGCGTGATCGACCGCGAGCTGTACCCACTCGTGGGCTTCACTTTGCTGCTGTTCTTCCCGCTCGCAGTCCGCTCCCTCGGCCGTACGAGCATGCAGAAGGGACTGGAGGAGCAGGGCGCCACCCTGCTCGGCCTGATCCTCGTCAGCTGGCCGATGTTCCTCGCCCAGGGCGTTTGCTTCCGCCACCTGCCCTCGATCCTCTTCGTCGTGTTGGTGTGCAAGGGCGGCGACATCGGCGGCTACGTGACCGGCCGCGCCATCGGCCGTCACAAGCTCATCCCGCACGTGAGTCCGGGCAAGACGGTCGAGGGCGCCCTGGGCAGCTTGTTGGCTTCGATAGGCCTCGCGTTCTGGCTGCGCGACCCGCTGCTGGGCACCGCGGTGCCGATGGGCACGCTCGCGACGGCAGCCGTTGGCACTGCGCTCAACGTGACGACCCAGACCGGCGACCTCGTCGAGTCGCTGCTCAAGCGGCGCTGTGGCGCGAAGGACTCCTCGCGGCTGCTGCCTGCACACGGTGGGGTACTGGACCTGATCGACAGCCTGCTGTTCTCTTTCGCTGTCTTCTTCCTGGTGCTGGTCCGTTCGACCGGTGGCAGCTGATCGCCTGAGGACGTACCACGTGAGCGAAGCCGACATCCAGATCCCGGTGCACAACGTCGAGGAGGCGCGCACCCTGCTGGGTCCGTTGGACAGCAACGCGCGCTTGATCCGCGAGATCCACGGCGTGAGCGTGCTCGCCAGGGACGGCAGCCTCAGGCTGCTCGGTGACGCAGACCAGGTGCACCGCGTCCAGCACACCCTCGAGGAGTGCCTTGCCTCGCTCCGGGCCGGCAAGAAGGTCACCACCCAGGACGTCGCACAGCGGTTGCGCCAGGGCCTCAACGACGAGGTGCTCTCGGCAGCCACCGACCTGCCCCGTACGTCCTCCCCCGTGGCCCTCGCCGTGCGTGCCCGCACTGCAGGTCAGCACGAGTACATCGAGCGGATGGGGCGCAACGACATCACCTTTGCCGTGGGCCCGGCAGGCACTGGCAAGACCTACCTGGCCGTGGCCGCTGCGATCGACGCAGTGAAGGCCGGACGGGCGCGCCGCATCGTCATGGTGCGCCCGGCGGTCGAGGCGGGGGAGAAGCTGGGGTTCCTGCCCGGTGACTTCCAGCAGAAGATCGACCCCTACCTGAGGCCCATGTACGACGCGCTGCAGGACCAACTCGACCAGCGCACCCGCCAGCGTTGGCTGGAGGGGGAGGTGGTGGAGGTCTGCCCGCTCGCGTACATGCGCGGCCGTACCCTCAACCGCTCGTTCGTGATCCTCGACGAGGCGCAGAACACGACCATCCCGCAGATGCTCATGTTCCTCACGCGACTGGGCGAGGGCTCGCGCATGGTGGTCACCGGCGACCCGTCGCAGGTCGACCTGCCCCACAACGTCCAGTCGGGACTCGCCGACGCCGTGCGCAAGCTCCGGGGCGTCGAGGGCGTGGCCATCGTCGAACTGGGAGCCGCCGACGTGGTGCGCCACCCGGTCGTGAGCCGGGTGGTCACCGCCTACGGCATCGAGAAGCGGCACCCGTGAGAGCTGCCCGCGGCAGGTCGCCCAAGCCTGTGCAGGGTGCGGCCCGGCGCGGTGCCGTGGCCCCTGTCGTGGAGATCACCAACGCCTCCGGGCGCCGGATCCCGCACGCCTTCCTGCGCAAGGTGGTGGCGGTTGCACTCGAGGTGGGCGGCCGGCCCGGCCTGCCGGTCTCGCTGCTCCTCACCGACGATGCCGGCATCACCGAGGTCCATGCCGTCCACCTCGACGACCCCACTGCCACCGACGTGATCTCGTTCGACCTCGACGACAGCGCGGACCTCGTCGTGAGTGTCGAGACCGCGGAGCGGGTTGCTGCACGCAGCGGCCACCGTGCACGTGACGAGGTCGCGCTCTACGTCGTGCACGGGCTGTTGCACGTGTGCGGGCACGACGACCATGCGAAGCGCGCACGCGCGCGCATGCGTCTTGCAGAACTCGACGCCATGCAGCGACTTGGTCTGCGCGTCGCACCAGTCGACGCGTGACGAGCATCGTGCTCGCCCAGCCGAAGATCGGTGTTTGCAGTCCTCCACATGCGTGCTAGACTCTCGCACGCGGTCGGGAGTGCCGGCGTGCCGGCTCCGTGTGCAGCACCCGCTGTGCATCGATCGCAACAAGGGCGACGGAGCGATGATCCGGAATCGGATGGATGGCGGTGACGATGCGATCGCAGGCAGTGCCTGTGACGCCGGTTCCGCCGACGCAACGGCGACCCTCGAGAGCCTGTTGGCCCGGTACCGCAGGCGCCGCTCCGTAGCACTGCGCAACGAGATCGTCGAGCGCTGCTGCGACATCGTCGAGGCCATGGCGCGCACCCTCGCCCTGCGGCTGCCGCCCAGTGTCGATGCCCAGGACCTGGCACACGCCGGCATGTGGGGCCTGATGCAGGCCATCGAGAAGTACGAGCCCTCGCGCTGCGACCAGTTCACTGCGTTCATGCGCATCCGGGTCCGCGGGGCGATGCTCGACGAGCTGCGCAACATGGACTTCCTGCCCCGGCTCCAACGCCGCCGGCTGCGCGACCGCGAGCAGGCCATCGTCAAGCTGCGGATGCTGCTGTCGCGCGAGCCCTCGGAGGCCGAACTGGCTGCCGAGCTAGGGGTGAGTGTGGCAGAGTTGCAGCGTGCGTTCCGCCAGCACACCGCTGCGCCCGTCCGGGCTGCCAAGCCGGCCGAGGGCGAGACCCTCGGGGACGCACTCGAGCTGCTGCCAGACGACGGCCAGGAGTCCCCGATCGAGGCCATCAACCGTCGCGACCTGCTCGTCATGATCCGCGAGAGCCTCGAGCCCATCGAGTGGAAGGTGCTGCAGATGCACTACCTCGAGGGGATGAGCGGCAAGGAGGTGGCGACCCGCCTCCGCCTGTCTGCGGCCCGCATCTGCCAGATCCACGTCCGTGTGATGGACCGGCTCAAGGCCCGCCTCGGCACCGCGGCCGTCTGACCGGATGGGCCTTCCTGCCCCGGTGAGCAGGTCCACGTCGGCTGTCTGGTGGCTCTACGTGGTCCGTACCGCCCACGGTGCCCTCTACACGGGCATCACCACCGACGTGGCGCGAAGGGTGGCCCAGCATGCCGACGGCAGCGGTGCGCGCAGCCTGCGTGGCAAGGGCCCGTTGCAGCTCGCAGCCCGTTGGCGCGTGGGCAACCGTTCGGAGGCCCTCGTGCTCGAGGCCCGGCTCAAGCGGCTCCCGCGCGCGCACAAGCTCATGCTGGTCGAACGCAGGCGGCCGCTGGCGGTCGTCCGCGAGGTTCTGGCCGGGATCCGCGGGCTGCCGTAGCCTGCCTTGCCCATGGACCCGGACCGCCACACCCCTTGCCCGGGTTCGGGCAGCAGCAGCTTCCACCTGCGCGATGGTGCGCTGTGGTGCGAGGAGGCTCCGGTGTCCGAGCTCGCCAGCAGGTTCGGCACGCCGCTGTACGTGTACAGCAGCGCCACCATGGCCGAGCGGTACCGCGCCGTGCGCAACGCATTCGGCGCGGACGCACACGTCTGCTACGCGGTGAAGGCGAACTCCAACCTCTCGGTGCTGCGCCACTTCGCCGCCCTCGGCGCGGGGTTCGACCTCGTGAGCGGCGGCGAGATGCAGCGATTGCGTGCTGCAGGGGTGCCGACCCGCGGGGCCGTGTTCGCCGGGGTTGCCAAGCAGTCGTGGGAGGTCGAGGCCGCGATGGATGCCGGCATCCTGATGTTCCAGGTCGAGTCGCCGCACGAGGTCGCGCTGTTGGAGGCCGCGGGCGCGCGCCGTGGTGTGCGCGTGCCGGTGGGAGTCCGGCTCAACCCGGACGTCGACCCGGGGACCCACGCCTACATCAGCACCGGGCGCAAGGACAGCAAGTTCGGCACCGACATCTCCCGCGCGGGTGAGCTGGTGGACCGGATCGCCGGTTCTGCGCACCTCTCGCTGCAGGGATACCACGTGCACCTCGGCAGCCAGCTGCTGTCGACGGCACCGTACCTCGAGGCGTTCGACCGCGTGGCAGCGTTCATGGCCGGGAGCCCGCGACGCCGCGAGGGCGTGCGCTTCTACAACCTCGGCGGCGGCTTCGGCATCGGCTACGGCAAGGGCCAGCCGCTGGACGTGGCAGCCCTCGCGGAGGCCCTCCTGCCGCGGATCCGCTCGCTGGGGCTCACGCCCATCGTCGAGCCGGGCCGTTACCTCGTGGGCGACGCCGGCATCCTGGTCACCTCGGTCCTCGGCGAGAAACAGAGCGGCACCACGCACTACCTGCTGGTGGACGCAGCGATGAACGACTTGCTGCGCCCCTCCCTCTACCAGGCCGAGCACCCGCTGCTGCCGGTGCACCCGCGCGGTCGGGCAGCCGCCCGGTACGACGTGGTGGGCCCGGTCTGCGAGTCGGGCGACTTCCTGGCGCGCGGACGCGAGCTGGAGCGGCTCGAACCCGGCGAGTTGCTGGCAGTGCTCGGCACCGGCGCCTACGGTTCCAGCATGGCATCGCACTACAACACCCGGCGGAGGCCTGCCGAGGTGCTCGTGTGCGGGGCCACGGTGCAGCTGGTCCGGCGGCGCGAGCCACTGGAGAGGCTGTGGGCAGACGAGGTCGACCTATGAAATGGCTCCGTTCCGTGCGCCGGCTCCTGCTGGTGCCGTTGCTGTTCACGCTCGGGGGCTGTGGCATCCTGGCGGACGAACTCACCTTCCTGGACGTCGCCCCCAAGCCGCCCGCGGCAGCGAAGCCGGGCACCGACGCCAGGCCCTGAGGATCCGGTGGCAGGCGAGGCGCTCCGCAAGCTTGCGATCGCCGCGCCGGGGGCGGGCGAGCTCACGGGACCGGACGTGTGCTGCGGCAGTGCAAGCCACCCCGTGTGCGGCGACCAGCTCGAGGTGACCGTGCGCATGGCAGCGGGCCGGGTCGAGGCGATGCGCTGGCGCGCCTCTGCGTGCCCCGCCACCCTTGCCGTGGCCGCGGCATCCGTCGACGCGGTGGTCGGTGCCGATGCGACCACGCTCGCGGCAGTGGTGCGTGCGCGCCTTGCCTCCCTGGGGGACCTCGCTCCCCACGAACGGCACGCAGAACAACTGCTGCTGCGCGCGATGCGGAGTGCCATGGGGGCCGCGGGTTGAGTCGCGCCGGGCAACCGATGGTGCTCGCCCTCGACCAGGGCACCACGAGCAGCCGAGCACTCGCATTCGCACCGGACGGCCGGCTGCTTGCCGTGGCACAGCACGAGTTCTGCCAGCACTTCCCGCAGCCGGGCTGGGTCGAGCACGACCCGGTGGAGGTCCTCACCACCCAGCTGCGTGCCGTCGAGGAGGCCTGGCGCGATGCCGGCGGCGGCGAGGTGCTCGCCCTCGGCATCACCAACCAGCGCGAGACCGTTGTCGTGTGGGACCGTGCCACGGGTGAGCCCGTGCACCGCGCCATCGTGTGGCAGGACCGAAGGACCGCGCACGCGCTGGCAGTGCTCAAGGCGCGCGACGGGGTCGAGGCGCGTGCGCGCGAACGGAGCGGTCTGCCGCTCGACCCCTACTTCTCCGCTGCCAAGGTCGCGTGGGTCCTCGACCAAGTGCCAGGGGCGCGGGCGGCTGCGGAGGCGGGCAGGTTGTGTGCAGGCACCATCGACACCTGGCTCCTCTGGCAGCTCACCGAGGGCCGCTGCCACGCAACCGAACCGTCCAATGCCTCGCGCACGGGGCTGATGGACCTGCGCACGGGCACGTGGAGCGAGGAGCTCTGTGAGCTGCACCGCGTGCCCATGGCCATGCTGCCGCGCATCCTGCCGTCCGACGCGCGCTTCGGTGCCGTCGCGGGCCGCGGCTGGGTCGTGCACGCTGCACTGGGTGACCAGCAGGCGGCCCTCTTCGGGCAGTCCTGTCTCACCCCCGGCTCGGCCAAGTGCACCTACGGCACCGGTGCCTTTGTGCTCGCCAACGCGGGAGCCGCCCCGCCCGTCCCGCGCGACGGGCTGCTCGCAACCGTGGCCTGGCGCACTGGGGACGCGACGACCTACGCGCTGGAGGGTTCGGTGCTCGTGTGCGGTGCCGCGGTGCAGTGGCTGCGCGACGGCCTCGGCATCCTGCGCTCCAGCAGCGAGCTGGAGCCACTGGCCCGTTCGGTCCCCGACAGCGGCGGCATCGTGTTCGTCCCTGCGTTCGCGGGCCTCGGGACGCCGCACTGGGACCCGGACGCACGCGGCCTGCTGGTCGGGATCACCCGCGGCACCCGCAGGGAGCACCTGGCCCGCGCCACCGTGGAGGCCATGGCCCTGCAGGTGGACGACGTGGTCACGGCGATGGCCACGGCCCGTGGTGCCCCGATGTCCGAGCTGCGCGTGGACGGTGGTGCGGCTGCAAACCTCCTGCTGCTCGAGCTGCAGGCCGAGTTGCTCGGCGCCGATGTGGTGCGGCCCGCGCTCCTTGAGTGCACGGCCTTCGGTGCGTTCCGCATGGCGTTGCACGGCGCGCTGGGCGTCCCCGTCTCCGAGTTGCCGTCCCTGCCCGGTGCAGCCGTGCGCATCCGCCCCACGGGGGGCGTCCCGGTGGGGGAGCTCCGGGCCCGCTGGCACGAGGGCGTGCGACGCGCGGGCCACTGGGCGCGGTGACCGCTGCCGCCCGTTCCCGGGCCGCAACGCCACCTTCCCTCCCTGCACAGCGCGCCCTACAAGGGATCGCCATGTCGAAGCAAGAACCCAGCGACGGTGCGCCGGGAAAGGCCGAGCCTGCGGCCGAGGGGAAGGCGCCTGCACTGCAGGTCGAGGCCCAGGGCCAGGCCGGTCCGGTGGTGATCCAGGAGGCGCTGCCCGAGACGGTGTTCGTGTTCCCGCTGCGCCGTGCCGTGCCATTCCCCGGCCTGATGATGCCGCTGCTGCTGGAGTCCGAGGAGGCGCGCGACATCGTCGCCAAGGCCGAGGCCCACAACGGGCACGTGCTGCTGGTTGCGCTGCGGAACCCCGAGGCAGAGCCGGTCGCGGAGTCCGACCTGAACGAGGTGGGCGTGCTCACGCGCATCCTGAAGGTGCTCAAGCTGCCGGACGGCTCGATGTCCGCCATGACGCAGGGCCTGCGCCGTGCGCGGCTGGTCAAGGTGGTGCGCAAGAAGCCGCACCTCGTGGCCAGGGTGAAGGAACTGGTCGAGATCCCGTCCACCACCGACCGGGCGAACTCGATGTTGCGGTTGCTGCGCGAGAACCTGCGCAAGCTGGCGGATGCCCAGAACGCGGACCACGGCTTTGCCACGGCAGTCCTCAACATCGACAACCCTGGCGCGCTCGCCGACTTCACCGGGAACGTGCTGCGCGAGATGTCCGAGCGGCAGCTGATCCTCGCCGAGCCCGACGTGGAGAAGCGGCTGGCGATCGCGCTGGAGATGGTGTTGCGCGAGGTCGAACTCGCCGAGCTCGACAAGAAGATCCAGGAGGAGATCCGGGGCCGGGCCGAGAAGGCGCAGAAGGACTACTTCCTGCGCGAACAGGTCAAGATCATCCGCAGGGAGCTGGGTGAGGAGAAGGACCCCCGGCTTGCCGAGCAGCAGCGGCTGGAGGAGGCGATCGAGAAGGCTGGCATGGGGCCCATGGCGCGCAAGCGAGCCGACGAGGAGATGCTGCGGCTCAAGACGACGCCGATGGAGTCGCCCGAGTACGGCGTCATCCGCAACTACCTCGACTGGCTGGTCTCGCTCCCGTGGAGCACGTCGACCGAGGACGTGAGTGACCTCGGCGCGGCCTCGCGCGTGCTCGAGGAGGACCACCACGGCCTCGAGGAGGTGAAGGCGCGCATCCTCGAGTTCCTCGCCGTGCGCAAGCTCAAGCCCGGGCACCAGGGCTCGATCCTCTGCTTCGTCGGCCCGCCAGGCGTGGGCAAGACCAGCCTTGGTCGTTCCATCGCCCGGGCCATGGGCCGCAAGTTCTGGCGGTTCTCGCTCGGCGGCATGCGCGACGAGGCAGAGATCAAGGGCCACCGCCGCACCTACGTCGGTGCCATGCCGGGCCGCATCCTGCAGGGACTCAAGGCATGCGGTTCCAACAACCCGGTCATGCTGCTGGACGAGATCGACAAGCTCGGCTCCGACTTCCGCGGCGATCCTTCCTCGGCCCTGCTCGAGGTCCTCGACCCTGAGCAGAACCAGGCCTTCAGCGACCACTACCTCGACGTGCCCTTCGACCTGTCGAAGGTCATGTTCCTCGCCACCGCCAACGTGCTGCCACAGATCCCCGAGCCATTGCGCGACCGCATGGAGGTGATCGAGATCCCCGGCTACCTGCTGGAGGAGAAGGTCTCGATCGCCTCCCGCCACCTGCTGCCGAAACAGCTGGAACGCCACGGCCTGCAACCGAAGCACCTCTCCGTCGTGCAGCCGGTCTGGCGCAAGCTGGTGCAGCTCTACACGCGCGAGGCAGGCGTGCGCGGGGTGGACAAGGTCATCCAGCGGTTGTGCCGCAAGGCAGCACTCGAGGTCGCCAAGGGACGCAAGGGGCCCGGGCGCCTGAGCCTGGCGGAGATGCAGAAGATGCTCGGCCGCCCGAGGTTCAAGCCCGAGGAGCGGCGCAAGGCGAGGCAGCCCGGCGTGGTCCAGGGGCTGGCGTGGACGCCCGTCGGGGGCGACGTGCTCTACATCGAGGTGAGCGGCAGCAAGGGCAAGGGCGGGCTCCAACTCACCGGCAGCCTCGGCGACGTGATGAGTGAGTCGGCAAAGCTTGCGCTCAGCTACCTGCGTGGCAATGCCACACGCTTCGGCCTCGACCTCGCCGTGCTTGCCGAGACCGACATGCACCTGCATTTCCCCGCCGGCTCGATCCCCAAGGACGGTCCCTCGGCTGGCATCGCCATCGCCACGGCTTTCCTGAGCTGGCTGCGCGGCAAGCCGGTGCCGACCGACCTGGCCATGACGGGGGAGCTCACCCTCGTGGGTGAGGTGCTGCCCATCGGCGGCGTGCGCGAGAAGGTGCTTGCAGCGCGCAACCTCGGCATCCGGCGCGTGGTGCTCCCCAAGGGCAACGAGCCCGAGTGGTCCGAGCTCAAGCCCGAGCTGGTCCGGGGCCTGAAGGTCCACTTCGTGGACCGTTACGACCAGGTGCACGACCTCGCGTTCGCTCGGCACCGTTGAGCGTCCTGCTCGGGTGCGACTGCATGCGTGCACCTAGCAACTCGAGTGCACGGGCATGGAACATGCGGGCCGCGTCGGGGGAGGCGTGCCCGGTGCGCCTGGCGATGTCCTCCCACGAGAGGCCTTCGTACTCGCGCAGCAACAGCACCTGACGGTGGGTCGGGTCCAGGGCTGCGAGTGAATCGACCACCAGTTCCCTCGCCTCGTGCAGCACGGCTTCCTGCAGCGGCGTGGGCTCCTCGTCTGCCACCTGGCGCACGGGTCGCGCAGGTCTTTCGTCACCGCCACCTGCGTCCATGGCCACCTCACGTGCATGGTCCCGGGACTTCGCATGCTGCCAGGCGGAGCGGTCGGTGATCTGGTGCTCCACGATCGAACCCATCCAGTGGAGGAAGCTGCCCTCGCCCTGCAGCCGGAACCCCGGCAGCTTGCGCAGTGCAACGGCCAGGCTGTCCTGCACGATGTCGGCGGCATCGAGGTCGCGGCGCAGACCGGGGCCGAGTCTCCGCTCGGCGATCCTGCGGATGCGCACGAGGTGGCGCGAGAAGAGCACCTCCAGCGCGGCGCGGTCCCCTGCCTGCGCACGGTGCACGAGGTCCTCGACGCTGGACTCTTGCGGGGGGTTGGGGGGCATCGCGAGCCGTGGTTCGCCGGGTGGGGCGGGCGTCCTACCGATTGGGAGAACGACGCGAAGCTAGGGGTGGGATGCGCCTGCTCCCATGGGGCGAAGTGCCCAGACTGCGGGAGCCCTCGACCCACCGCCCGCTGCCCCGGCATGTTGCCTCAGCGTTTGACCCTGCGTCGTGCGCGCGCGGCCTCGCGGCGGACGCGAGCCGGGGCCGCCCACGAGCAGATCGGGCAGCGCTCCAGGTCGTGGCGCAGTGCCGGGCAGTGGCTGCGGCCGAAGAAGATGATCTGGAGGTGCAGCCGGTTCCACGCCGACTCGGGGAACGCACGCTTGAGGTCCCGCTCGGTGCGTTCGACGGTGGTTCCGGGGCTCAGTCCCCAACGTGCTGCCAGCCGGTGGATGTGCGTGTCGACGGGGAACGCGGGCACGCCAAAGGCCTGGCTCATCACCACCGACGCGGTCTTGTGGCCGACACCGGGCAACCGCTCGAGTGCCTCCATGTCGGCAGGAACCTTGCCACCGTGCTCGTGCACGAGGATCTCGCTGAGTCCGAGGATCGCCTTTGCCTTCTGTGGCGAGAGTCCGCAGGGCCGGATCACCTCGCGGATGCGTTCCACCGGCACGCGGCTCATGGCCTCCGGGGTGGAAGCCAGCCGGAACAGCGCAGGTGTGACCTGGTTGACGCGCGCGTCGGTGCACTGGGCGGACAGCAGCACGGCCACCAGCAGGGTGAACGGGTCGGCGTGGTCGAGCGGCACCGGCGTGTCCGGGTGCAGCTCGTCGAGCACCTGCTGGATGCGCGCACACTTCTCGGACCGCTTCATGTGCGGCAGTGTACGCGCCACGGCCTGTCGCTACGCTGCGTGCCGATGACGAAGCTGAATCCGATGCAGCGCTGGTTCGAGGCCCAGTGGGAACAGCGCGACGACGTGGTGTACGAGAACCTGTTCGGCAGCGAGGGCCGCAAGGGCGCGCGGTCCAGTCCCGCGTACTTCCGGCGGTTCCACGGCGAGCCTGCGCACCCTGGGTGGCTCTACCACGGCGTCATCAGCATCCCGCCGCAGCGCGGCCGGGAGCACTGGGTGCACGCGACCTCCGGCCTCAGCAACCCTTGGAACCTGGAGTCCCCCGGCAAGGACCCGTCGGGCCAGTCCGGCCTCGGGTTCGAGCTGTGCACCATGACGCGCGACGAGGCACCGTGGGCGGTCACCATGCTGCACCACCTCATGGCCTGGCAACTGCTGGTGGCCACGGGCGCGGCCAAGGGCAGCCCGATGGACCGGCGCCAGCGCATCCCGCTCGGCGGCCCCGTGAACGGCAACCCTGCATGCCGCACCACGTGGGTGCTCTGCGAGGAGCCGCCGTTCGCGCCCTCCTTCGAGCTGGCTGCCGGCAAGGTCGACTGGTTGCTGCTGGTGGGGGCCACCGATGCGGAGGTCGAGTACTGCCGGTCCGTGGACCGCGAGTTCGAGACCCTCGACGGCAAGGGCAGTGCAGGGCAGGACCGCCTCGTGCGCATGCTCGGCGAGCAGGGTGTCTGGCCGCTCACCGACCCGGCCCGCGACAGCATCGCAGGCATCGCCGGCGCAGGCGCGTAGCGCTGGTCCGCGGCCGCCCCGTGGCCGCGTTCCTCAGTGGTCCATGCCGCGCTCGATGTCGACGCCGGGACCGGCGCGCTCGGGCTCGCGGATCGCAGCCAACATCGCCTCGGCCCGGGCCGAAGGCTTGCCGCAGAAGGGCGCGAGCGTCAGGGCGACCACGAAGTTCACCAGCATGCCGACCGTGCCGATGCCCTGCGGACCGATGCCGAAGCACCACTTCGGCATGCCGAAGTAGACGGTGCCGAGGATGTAGCTGCCGGTGAACAGGATGCCGCAGAGCATGCCTGCAACGGCAGGTACTGCCGTGATGCCGCGGTGGAAGATGCCCAGCACGAGCACCGGGAAGAAGCTGGAGGCAGCGAGGCCGAAGGCGAAGGCAACGACCTGCGAGACGAAGCCGGGTGGGAAGATGCCCATCACGCCGGCAACCACGACGGCAAGGCCGATGGTGATGCGGCTCAAACGCAACCGCTGCTGTTCCGTGGCCTGTGGCCGCAGCATGCGGAAGTAGAGGTCGTGCGCCACCGAGGAGCTGATCACCAGCAGCAGGCCTGACGCGGTGGAGAGGGCGGCAGCAAGCCCGCCTGCGGCCATGAGGGCGATCATCCAGGTGGCGAGCCCTGCCATCTCGGGGACTGCCAGCACCATGATGTCCGCGTCGGGGGCCCCGAGTCCGCGTGCACGCAGCTCGGCACGCCCGTCCGCACCCTTGGTGCCCCCGGTGTCGACCCACTGCTGGTGAGCTGCGCGCAGCTCACCGAAGTCGCGTGCGGGCATCGAGCCGATGCGGAACAGCTCGTTCTCCGTCGCCTTTGCACCGCCGTGGTACTCCAGCCTGCCGTCGCCGTCGTCGAGCCACAGGATGAGGCCCGTGCGCTCCCAGTTGTGGTACCAGTCCGGCAGCTGTTCGGCGGTCTTGCCGTGCAGGCTGTCGATCATGTACCAGCGCGCGAACGCGCCGGTTGCCGGTGCCGTCAGGTAGAGAGCGGCGATGAACAGCAGCGCCCAGAAGCCGGACCAGCGCGCGGCGCCCACCGTGCGCACGGTGTAGAAGCGCACGATGACGTGGGGGAGCCCTGCGGTGCCGACCATCAGCGCGAGTGCCGTCGTCAGCACGTTGACCATGTCCCAGTCGCCGAGGAACGGCGCCGTGTACGGTGCGAAACCGAGGTCCTGCTGGACCTGGTCGAGCTTCTGCAGCAGCGGCACCCCATGGTCGAGCAGTTCGGACCCCATCCCCACCTGCGGCAGGGTCTCGCCGGTGAGCTGGATGCTGATGGCCACCGCCGGGACGAGGTAGGCGAGGATGAGCACCCAGTACTGTGCCACCTGGGTCCAGGTGATGCCCTTCATGCCGCCGAGCGTCGCGTAGACGAACACGATGGCCATGCCGATCACCACGCCCACGTTGACGTCCACCTCGAGGAACCGTGCGAACACGATGCCGACGCCGCGCATCTGCCCGGCCACGTAGGTGAAGCTGATGAACAGGGCGCAGAGCAGGGCTGCGAGGCGCGCGGTGCCCGACTCGAACCGGTCGCCGACGAAGTCGGGCACGGTGTAGTGGCCGAACTTGCGCAGGTAGGGTGCCAGCAGCAGGGCGAGCAGCACGAAGCCGCCTGTCCAGCCCATCAGGTAGACGCCACCTGCGTAGCCGAGGAAGGCGATCATCCCCGCCATCGAGAGGAACGATGCGGCGCTCATCCAGTCCGCCGCGGTCGCCATGCCGTTGGCGATCGCAGGCACCCCGCGGCCCGCGACGAAGAACCCGCGCGTGTCGCGCACGCGCGAGCGCCAGGCGATGAAGAGGTAGAGGCCGAAGGTCAGCCCCACGAGCGTGAACGTCCATGCCTGGAGGTTCATGCGTGGTCCGTCCCCGCCGCGATGCGTTCGAGGTCGGCACGGTGCCTGCGGTCGAGTCGTGCCATCAGGAGCGCGTAGGCCAGCACCAGCAGCACGAAGCCGAGCACCGCCCCCTGCTGTGCGAACCAGAACCCGAGGGGGAACCCGCCCACGTGGTACGAGTTGAGTGGTTCGGCGAACAGCACGCCGCAGCCGAGACCCACTGCGGCCCAGACCGCCAGCAGCACGAGCACGGTGCGCACGTTGCTGCGCCAGTAGCGAGCGGTTGCAGCGACGACGCGCGGGTCGGACGCGTCGAGACCATCCGGCAGGGGTTTGCGGGCCATGGCTGCAGGATGCCAGACGGCGCGTGCAAAGGCACCACGGTGCCGCTGGAAGGATGCGGGACCACTGGCGCGCCAAGTCCTTCCCCTGCCAGCGCGGGCAGGGCACACTCGCCTGCATGGCGCACCCTGCGCAGCCCGACCCGGCCGACCTGCTGCCCACCGTCTGCCTGCCGGGGCTGCGGCTGCATGCCGTGACGCGTGCCCAGTGCGTGGAGTTCGTCATGGCCGAGCTTGCCGCGGGCCGCGGCGGCGCCCTCGTCACGCCCAACCTCGACCACCTGCGCCGGCTCCAGCGCGACGCAGGGTTCCGTGCGGTCTACGACGGTGCAAGGCTGCACGTTGCCGACGGCATGCCGCTGGTCTGGGCCGCATGGCTGCAGGGCACGCCGCTGCCCGAACGCGTGGCGGGCTCGGACCTGACCCACGACCTCGCAGCAGGGCTCGCGCGCAGTGGCCGCAGGCTGTTCCTGCTGGGCGGCGACCCAGGCACCGCGGAGGCCGCGGGTCGCATGCTCGTTGCAGCACACCCCGGGCTCGTGGTGGCGGGCACCGCATGTCCTGCGCCGGGCTTCGAGCGGGATCCGGCTGCGATGCAGGCCCTGCGCGACGCGCTGGTGGCCGCGCATCCCGACCTCGTCTACGTGGCCCTCGGCTCCCCCAAGCAGGAACGACTGGTGCACGAGCTCAAGCCCCTGCTGCCGTGTGCCTGGTGGGTCGGCGTCGGCATCAGCTTCAGCTTCGTGACGGGTGCCGTGCGCCGTGCCCCGCGCTGGATGCGCGCGTGTGGGCTGGAGTGGGTGCACCGTCTGGCGCAGGAGCCGCGGCGGCTTGCACGACGGTACCTCGTGGACGGCATCCCCTTCGCCCTGCGGCTCCTGCCAGCCTGCCTCGTGCGCCGCGTCCGCGGCCGCACCCAGGCAACCTGAGTGCCCTCAGGCACCCAGGGAAGCGAGGAACGCGTCCTTCCAGTGGTAGCCGTCGAGCAACGACGGGTCGTCGTCGCCCAGCAGCTTGCGCGCGAGGTAGAGCGCCTCGATGGACGCGAGCCCGGCAGCAGGGTCCTCGAACACCTTGCTCACGCGCGGGTAGGCGGTGTGCACGTCGCCGGGGATCGAACGCAGCACGGGCGTGCCGGTGACGCATGCCATCAGCTGCGGCAGCCAGCGCCACGTGCTGTCGAGCAGCAGCAGTGGACGGCCTGCGTCGGCCGTGGAGAGCGGGGGAGCGTCGACGGCAAGGAGCGTGAATCCCGTGGCGTCGAACCGGAACCCCGGTCGTGCGCGCAGGAAGGTCATCTCGGGACGCTCGTGCAGGAAGCGCAACGAACACTTCGCGATGCGTTCCTTTGCGTGGCGGACCACGGTGGTGGGGACCGGCTTCACGACCGTGCCTCCAGCAGCTGCATCACGGCCTGCTCGGCCTCGTCGACGCTGATGCCCAGCACGCACTGCGGTGTCGCGCAGTCGCGTCGCGTGCACGGACGGCACGGCACGTCGGCGTGCAGCACCACGTTGCGAGCGGTGCCGTGGCTGCGAGGGCCGTACTTGGCGGTGTCCTTGGGGCCGAACAGGGCCACTGCCGAGGCACCCATCGCGCACGCGAGGTGGAGCGGGCCGGTGTCGGCAGCCACCACGACGTCGAAGCGGCGCATCGCGCCTGCCAGGCCGCGCAGCCCCAGCCGTGTGCCGTCGAGGTCGTGGGCGCCCGGCGCAGCCCGAAGCACCGGCTCGACGAGTTCGCGCTCGCCGGGGCCATGGCTCACGGCAACGCCGATGCCGCGCGCGAGGAGCCTGCGGGCCAGCTCGGCATGACGGTCTGCGGGCCAGCGCTTGAAGGCGGCGAAGGCGGAGGTGCCGGGGTGCAGCAGGACCCGTGGCGTGGGCAGGGCATCGAGGGGGCCCGGCGGCGGTTCCACCGCGTCGAGCCGCGGCTGCGTGTCCGCGACCGGGATGCCCAGTGCCGCCAGCAACAGCAACCCACGGTCGGCGCGGTGCGGCAGCGGTGTCGGCAGCGGGATCGAGCGGTGGTGGAACCAGTGGCTCCCCTCGCGGCTGCCGGGCGGCGCGAAGCCCACCTTGAGCCGCGCCCGGGCCAGGGCCAGCGGGACCGAACTCTTGAGGATGCCGTGCAGGTCGAGGGCCAGGTCGTAGCGGACCCGTCGGAGTTCCCGCACGGCGGCAGGCAGTCGGCCGATGCGCTTGCGCGGCCACACGACCACGCGGTCCAGCTGTGGGTGGCCCGCGAGGAGCGCGGCAAACGAGTCCGCCACGAGGAAGTCCACGGCCACGTCCGGCCGCGCGGCCTTGAGGGCAGCCACCGTCTCCAGTGCGAAGAGCACGTCGCCCAGCGCCGACAGGCGGACCACGAGCACCCTGCCGCCCGGTGGCAGCAGTGCGTTCGAGACCGGTTCGCTCGTGGGCATCCGCAGGAGGTTATCCGCTGCGCGCGCCTTATCATCCGTCCGTGCGCACGGTGGACGGATTCGTCGAGCGGAAGGAACCTGGCGGCATCGCCTGGGTGCGCGAGGACCTTGCCGCGCTGCCGTTGGACCGTTTCTGGGAGCCCGTGGCGGCCATGTCGGGTGCCAAGGGACGCGGTGGCGTCGGCACCATGGAACTTGCACCGGGGCTCGTGGCCGTCGTGCGCCCGCTGCGCCGCGGCGGCGCCCTCGCAGGGCTGCTGGGCGACCGCTACCCGGGGCCCTCGCGCGTGCACGGTGAACTGACCGCCCTCGTGGCCATGCGCCAGCGCGGTGTGCCGGTGGTGACCCCGCTTGCTGCCGTCGCACGCCGCAAGGGGGCGTTCTGGCAGCTGCGGTTGTTCACCGAGCTGGAGGCAGGGGCACTGCCGCTCCCGGCGTTTGCCGCTGCGAACCCGCAGGACCGCAGCTGGGCGGTCGAGGCCGCGGCCGTGGCAGTGCGGCTCGCGTTCTCCGCCGGCCTCGACCATCCCGACCTGCACCCAGACAACCTGCTCGTGTCGCGCCGCGGCGACCGCATCCGTGCCGTGCTCGTCGACCTCGACAAGGCAAAGCTGCGCACGTCCCTGACCCCGCGCCAGACCGATGCGATGTTGGTGCGCATGGCGCGCTACCTCTGGAAGCACCGTGCACGACTGCCCGTGCCGTGCACCGCCGCCGACCGCATGCGCTTCCTGCGCGGGCTCGGCCTCGACCGGCAGGCATGCCGCGAGGCGTGGCAGCGGCTCGACCCGAAACTGCGCCGCGCCGTTGCCGCGCGCGGCCTGCGCTGGCGTTGAGCGGGTCGGACGCTGTTGCGGTGTCGACGCGCCGGATCAGCGCGCCTTGACCGGGTACTTGGCCGGGTCCGTCCAGAAGGTCTTCGGGCAGTTCGGGCAGCAGAAGCCCACCACCTTGCCGTCGTGCACCACGGAGAACTGGGCGTCGACCGCGGTGCCGGAGACCGGGCACACGTCGTTGACGGGCTTCAGGCCCGCGGGTGCCGGTGCCGCGGGTGCGGTGCCGGGCGGCGGGGGCTCCACCTCGAGGGCGTTGGTCTCGGCTGCCTCGCCGGTCTCGACCCGCAGCGTGGGCCGCTGCTCGCGCAGTCGTCCTAGTGCCTCGGGCGTGAGCTTGGTGTTCCACAGGAACACGCGCTGGAGCGCAGGCATGGCGAGCAGGCTCTCGACCACGGCATCGTCGACCTTGGTCTGTACCAGGACGAGTTCCTCCAGCTTCGGCAGCTGGACGAGTTCCTCGATGCCATCGGAGCCGACCGCGGTCTGGCGCAGGTCGAGTCGGCGCAGGCTGCTCATGCGGGCGAACATCGGCATCAACCGGTCTGTGACGGCGGCCCGCGACAACCCGAGTTCTCCTACCTGGCGGACGACCGGCTCGAGCAGCTTGCGGGCCATGGTGTCGTCCACGGTGGCCGCGGTGGCACTGAAGTCGATCCAGAGCTGGGGCGCGCCCTCGGTGATGCGCTGGACGTGCACCAGGTTGGTGCGCAGGGCGGCCACTGCCTCACCACTTGCGGGCGTCACCGGCGCGGAGTGGTCGATGACTGGTTCGGCGACCACGTCGGACGGCCGGTCGATGCCGGCCACCTTGCCCTCGAACGGCGCTCCTGCGTCGATCCACTTCTCCAGGGCGGCGATCTCCTGCGCGCTGGGCTGGGGCTTGCCCTCGGGCGGCATGCGGTCCTCGTCCTCGAGCGGAAGGTGCATGCGTTCGACCAACAGGCTCGCCTTGGCGTTGCCGGGCTCGATCGACGGCCCCGTGTCACCGCCTGCGAGGATCGCTTCCTTGGTGTGCAGCGACAGGCCGCCCTTCTGCTTGGTCTCGCCGTGGCAGGAGGTGCAGGTGCGTTCGAGGATGGGTGCGACGACGGCAGCGTAGGTCGATGCGTCGGACGGCGACTCCTCCGCCTCGTGCGGTTCGTCCCCGCCCTGCAGGATCCGTGCGATCGGCTGCTGGAGGAAGTCGGTGCCGTGGGTCAGGCTGCCGCCGAGGTGGCCGCCCCATGCGCCGACCCCGAGCGTGGCCAGCAGTGCGAGGCGGAAGAACGCGCGGCCGGGGCGGTGCGACACCAGCGCGGCAACGAGACCGAGTGCCGTGGTGCCGACGCCGAACCACTTGTGGGACTCCAGCAGCTCGCCCGCGTACTCGCCGCTGCCGCCGAGTACCCAGCCCGACACACCGGCACCGATGCCGGTGAGTGCCGCGAGCCATGCAAGCGTGCTGACTGCACCGGCGGGCACCGCACGGCGGGTGAGCACGGAGCCGTACTCGAGCACGCCGATGCCGACCCAGAGGCCGATGGGCAGGTGGAGGAGGGCCGGGTGCAGCCGGCCCAGGAGTTCGATCCAGGGAGAGGTCATGCGAGTGGGGTCTCGAGCAGCAGGGGCATCAGGCGATCAGGTCCGGGACGACCCTGCCGAAGACGTCCGTCAGGCGGAAGTCGCGGCCCATGTGGCGGTACGTGAGGCGCTCGTGGTCGAAGCCGAGCAGGTGCAACATGGTCGCGTGCAGGTCGTGCACCGACACGGGGTTCTCGACGATGTTGTAGCTGAAGTCGTCGGTCTTGCCGTAGGTGATGCCGGGACGGATGCCGCCGCCAGCCATCCAGATGGAGTAGCAGCGCGGGTGGTGGTCGCGGCCGTAGTTGGTCCGGCTGAGTGCGCCCTGGCTGTACACCGTGCGGCCGAACTCACCGCCCCACAGCACGAGCGTGTCGTCGAGCAGGCCGCGTCGGCGCAGGTCCTTGATCAGCGCCGCGATCGGCTGGTCGATGGCCTTGGCCTGGGTGCGCATCTCGTTGGGCAGGTTGCCGTGCTGGTCCCAGCCGCGCATGTAGAGCTGGATGAAGCGGACACCGCGCTCGCAGAGCCTGCGCGCGAGGAGGCAGCTGGAGGCAAACGTGCCGGGCTTGCGCACCTCGCTGCCGTACAGCTCCAGGGTCTTCTCGTCCTCGTTCGTGAGGTCGGTGAGCTCTGGCACCGACATCTGCATGCGGAACGCCATCTCCTGCTGTGCGACACGTGCGACCAACTCGGGGTCGAGGGAACGTTCCCGCTCGACCTGGTTGAGGGCACCCACGAGGTCCAGCATGCGGCGGCGGTCCGTCCGCTCCACGCCGGGCGGGTCCTTGAGGTACAGCACGGGGTCGCCGCTGCTGCGCATGCGACAGCCCTGGTGGTCGCTGGGCAGGAAGCCCGAGCCCCAGAAACGCGCCGAGAGGGCCTGCATGTTGCCGAAGCCCTGCGTGATGAGCACCACGAAGGAGGGCAGGTTGGCGTTGCCGCTGCCGAGCCCGTAGCTGATCCACGAGCCCATCGACGGCCTGCCGGGCTGCTGGTTGCCGGTCTGGATGAACGTGATGGCAGGCTCGTGGTTGATGGCGTCGGTGTGCATCGAGTTCACGATGCACATCTCGTGGGCCACGCTGCCGAGGTGGGGGAACAGCTCGCTGATCCACGCGCCGTCCTGGTTGTTGCGGTAGCGCGTGAAGCGGAAGGCCGAGGGCGCCACCGGGAAGCGCGACTGGCCGCTGGTCATGCCCGTGAGGCGTTGGCCGTTGCGCACCGAGTCGGGCAGGTCCTGGTCGAACCGGTCGCGCAACTGGGGCTTGTGGTCCCACGTGTCGATCTGGCTTGGCCCGCCCTCCATGTGGAGGTAGATCACGCGCTTGGCGCGCGGCCGGAAGTGGGGTGCGGCCACCGGCTGCGAGCCACCGCTCGCGGCAAGGGGGTTCGTGGTTGCGGTGCCGCCCTTGCCCAGCAGCGAGGCCAGCGCCGTGGTGCCGAGGGCTGCGCTCATGGAGGAGGCCGAGCCGCCGAGGAACCGGCGACGGGTCATCGCGAGAGAGGCGAGTTCGTAGGGGTTCATGGCTTCCTCAGTCCACGCAGATGGTTGCATCCAGGTTGAGCAGCGCGTTGCAGACCATGGTCCACGCGGCAACCTCGGTGGGGGGGAGCGTGGCAGCGGGGCGTTCGCCCACCTCGACCAGCGTCCTCGCCGCCGCCTCGTCGTCCCGGTACCGCTCGCGGAACGCGTCCAGTGCGCCCTCGAGCGCGGCCATCTCGGTGTCGCCGGGCTGCTGGCCCGTGGTGCTCCGGTAGCCGTTCTCCAGCCTGGCGCGGTCCGTGCCCTCACCAGCGAGCAGGTGTTCTGCCATCACGCGCGAGCACTCCACGAACTGCTCGTCGTTCCAGAGCACGAGCGCCTGCAGGGGAGTGTTCGTCGTGATCCGGCGGGTGGTGCAGAACTCGCGCGTGGGGGCGTCGAACGTCACCAGGTTGGGCGGCGGCGCCGCCCGCTTCCAGTAGGTGTAGAGGCTGCGGCGCCACAGCGCGTTGCCGTTGTCGCGCTGGAACACGCGCGTGTTGGACTGCGGCATGGCGACCTCCTGCCACAGGCCCTCGGGCTGGTAGGTCTTGACCGATGGTCCGCCGAGCTCCTCGACCAGCAACCCGCTCACGTAGAGCGCCTGGTCGCGGATCTCCTCGGCGCCGAGGCGGCGCCTCGGGTACCAGCCGAGCAGCCGGTTGTCGGGGTCGACTGAGCGCACGTCCTCGCGCACGCGCGAGGACTGGCGGTAGGTGGCACTGGTCACCATCAGGCGCAACACGTGGCGGATGTCCCACTGGTGCTCGCGCAACTCGACGGCGAGCCAGTCGAGGAGCTCGGGGTGGGAGGGCCACTCACCCTGCAGGCCGAAGTCGTCGCTGGTCCGCACGATGCCGGTGCCGAACACCATCTCCCACAGCCGGTTCACCGCCACGCGGGCCACGAGCGGGTTGTCGGGGCTCACCAGCCACTGGGCGAGGCCGAGTCGGTTCGCCGGTGCGCCCTCGGGCAGCTTGCCCAGCGCCGCGGGGATGCCGCGCTGCACGGGCTGGTTGCGGTCCGGCTTGTCGTAGGCACCGCGCATCAGCACGAAGGTCTCGCGCGGCTGCTGCAGCTCCTTCATCACCATGGTGCGCGGCGTGCCTGCGCGCAGCTGGGCGATCTCCTGCTCGAGGTCCGCCACGCGCTTGCGGCGCTCGCGGTAACCGGGCGAGAACGTCTCGCGCCAGGCCACGTTCAGCCGCGCGTCGAGCGCGGGATGGCGCGCCTGGGCCGGCAGCAGCGCTGCCACCATGTCGCCAGCGAGCTCGTCGGCCCCGGGGAGCTGCCTGACGTAGAAGCCACCGTTGCCGCCGGTGTTGACGATCTTCATCACCAGCAGGCTCGACCCGGCAGGCACCTCGGCCGATGCGCGGTTCTGGTCCGGGGCGGCAGCGCGGTCCACCTGCTCGGCGGCCACCTGCCGCCCGGAGAGGAAGAGCCGGAAGCCGTCGTCCGAGCCGAGCGACCACTCCTGCGTGCGGGGTGCTGCGCTGAACACCTCCTGGGCGAGGTAGAACGCGTTGGTGCCGTCCTGCAGGCCGTTGACCCGGCCCTCGGCGTACTCGGGGATGTGCTGCCAGCGGCGCTTGGCGCCGCCGAAGGTCTGGCCACGGTCGATCGCAGCGGCGAGTTCGGGGCCGTACTCGCGGCCCCACACCTCGTCGCGCGTGCCGCTGAACGGCCCTGCGCGGTAGAAGCCCGAGCGCGCCAGCGGCAGTCGGGCGAGTGCCGACTCCGCGACAGCACCGACGCCCAGGCGCACGCAGCCGAAGGTGTGCTGTGCGTAGATGGAGTCGTACTGCAGCGTCACGACCAGGTCCGTGCCGCCCTCGAAACCGAAGTCCTCTGCGGCGACGAACAGCGCCGTGCGCGGCGCGGGAGCACCGTTGTGGCCGTCGACGGCCCACCCGAGGTTGTCCTTGTCCGCGAGCGCGTGCACCACGTGGAAGTCGCCGTTGGCCTGCTGCAGGTCTGCCCATGCCCACGTGAGCGGGACGCTGCGGCGCTGTGCCGGGTCCTTCACCGAGATGGCCTCGAGGGAGACGTGGTTCAGCACCGCATTGCCGTTGGGCGCGCGACCGACGCGGCCACCAGGCAGGGATGCGTGGGGCAGCGCCTCGAGGGACAGCATGCGCAACCGCGATGCCTCGGTGCGCAGGTTCACGACATGGGTGTCCTTGTCGGGGTTCGCGCCGCTCGCCAGCACCGAGCCGTCGGGCTGCACGGCGAGGGTGGCACCGTTGGTGGAGGTCGCCGAGACGGCGGATGTGGCGGCCCATTGCAGGCTGCTCGCGGTCGCCAGTTCCGCCAGGAACCGCGTGCGCTGCTCGGCCTCGTCCGCCGGCTCGGCGGCGAGGGCAGTGCGTGCCGCGGCCAGTTCCTGCTCCTTCTGCTGGACCTGCTCCTGCTGCTGCGGGCGCGGCACGTCGAGGAACGGCTCGAAGGCGCGGTTGGGATCGGCCACCTGCGAGTAGAGGCCCGGCTCCTCGATCGAGTTGAAGTACGCGAAGAGGCTGAAGTACTCCTTCTGCGAGACCGGGTCGTACTTGTGGTCGTGGCACCGTGCGCACCCGACGGTGAGCCCGAGCAGGACCTGGCCGGTGGTGGCCGTGCGGTCCGCTGCGTACTCGACCAGGTACTCCTCGGCGATGGCTCCGCCCTCGTCCGTCGTCACGTGGTTGCGGTGGAACCCGCTTGCCACCTTCTGCGCCAGCGTCGCGTCCGGCAGCAGGTCGCCTGCGATCTGCTCGGTGACGAACTGGTCGAAGGGCATGTTGTCGCGGTAGGCCTGCAGCAGCCAGTCGCGCCAGGCCCACATCTGCCGGCCTGCGTCCATGTGGATGCCGCTGGTGTCCGCGTAGCGCGCTGCGTCGAGCCAGGGCGTGGCCATGCGCTCCGCGTGGCGCGAGCGGTAGGGCTCCTGGGTGAGCAGCTTGTCGACCAGCCTCGTCCACGCATCCGCGGAGCCGTCGGCCAGGTGCTCGTCGAGCTCGGTCGTGGTGGGGGGCAGTCCTGTCAGGGTGAGGAACAGCCTGCGGGCCAGCGTGGCGCGGTCCGCCTCCGGGGAGGGCGAGAAGCCTGCTTGCGCCAACTCGTGGGCAACGAAGTGGTCGACGGGGTTTGCCGCGGTGACGCCCGCGGGAACTGCAGGCACCTCGGGCCGGGTGGGCGGGACGAAGGACCAGTGCGACTCGTAGTTGGCGCCTTCCGCGATCCACCGTGCGATGAGTGCACGCTGTTCCTCCCGGAACGGCTTCTTGCCCGTCGAGGGCGGCGGCATCACCTCGTCGGGGTCGTGGTGGGCGATGCGTGCCAGCAACTCACTCCCTGCAGGGTCGCCGGGCACGATGGCCGCGTAGCCACCAAGGTCTGCCGTCGCGCCGTCCCGCACGTCGAGGCGCAGGCCTGCCTCCCTCGTCGCTTCGTCCGGGCCGTGGCACTTGAAGCACTGGTCCGAGAGCAGCGGCCGGATGTGCCGCCCGTAGCTCACCGGTTCGACGGCAGCTGCGGCAACCGGCGCGGTTGCCCCAGCGGGCTGGCCCGCCGGCTGCTGCGGCGCGGCCTCGGGAGCAGGGTCCTTGCCACAGGAGCCGAGGACCACAGCCAGCGCGGCTGCATGCAGCCGGAACAGGACGCGAGTTGCGTTGGGGGGCAGCATGGGATCATGCTGCGCAGTCGACCACAACGGTGCTCCGCAGCGGGTTCAGGATGCACCTGCGGACGAGGAGTGTCAACCGCGCAGACCGGCCCGTTTGTGCTTCCCTGCCCGGCGCCGGGCAAGGGCCTGTGCAACGTCTCAGGTGCCTGCAGGACGGGTCCACTCGGCAAGGAACCTGCGCCGCACCGCGCGGTCCGTGCAGCGCTCGCCGACCTGCCGGAGCAGGGCGCGTGCGGTGGCGTCGCGCCCGGCAACCCGGAGGACGCGAAGGTGCAGTCCCAACGACAGGTCGGCGTTCTTGCGCAGTTCGAGCAATTCGGCCACGGCGGCATCCTCGGCGGCCTGGTCGCCGCCGCGGCCCGCCATGGCGGCTTGGTGGGCGAGCCATGCGGCGCGCAGTGCGGGGATCCCGAGTTCCTCCACCACGGGGCCCAGGTCGCCGTGGTCGATGCCGAGCTCGGTGAGGTGGATGGCGGCCAAGGTTGCTCCGAGCCGGTCACCCGCGGCCTCTGCGAGGTCGCGCGAGCGCACCATCAGGTCCATGGCCTCTGCGTTCCTGCCGCGGCGCCGGGCGCGCTCGCCGAGGAACAGCCATGCCCTGCCCTCGTAGGCTGGCAGGGTGAGGCGCTCGGCCTCGCCGGCGGCGTTGCGCAGGTCGGCCACGGCATCGTCGTCGCCCAGCGTGGTGCGGACCTGCCCACGGTAGAGCAGGTGACGCAACCGGACCCTCGGGAACCGGTCCGGTGCACCGGAGCGCTCGACGCGGTGGAGGGTCTGCAGCGACTCGGCGAACTCGTGCTCCAGGTGCTGGACGCGCGCGAGGTCGACGAGGAAGTGGGCCCGGTACTCGAGCTCCTCGGGCGGCAGGGCGGCAAGCGCTGTGCGCAGCTGCTCCCGTGCGCCCGCTGCCTGGCCCATGTAGAGCAGGATGCGACCGTGGAGGCCGCGGGCCTCGCCGGCGAGCTGCCTGCTGCGGCCTTCCTCCAGCGCCTCGAGGTGGCGGTGCGCGGTCTCCAACAGGTCGATGGCCGCGAGCAGCCTGCCACCCTCGTAGGTGATGGCTGCGAGGCCGGTGAGTGCCTCGCCCGAGGAGCGGGCGTCCCCACACTGCGAGGCCAGGGCACTCGCCTCGCGGAACAGCTTGGCCGCCACCTCGGGCTGGCCGCTCGCGCGCCGCGCATGCCCCTGCAGCAGCAGGAACTGCAGTCGCAGGGGGTCCAGGTCGGTGCGGCTGCCCAGCTGCTGGAAGTGCACGCGCAACCGGCTCGCGATGCGCAGGCTCGTGCGTCGTGAGCCGCTGCGCACCAGCTTCTCCAGGCCCTGCAGCAGCGGGACCAGGCAGGCCTCGTGCTCCAGTGCGCGCGAGAGGTGGAGCCCGGTCACCAGCGGCGGTGCGCCGCGCTCCGCGAGGATCGCTGCCGCCTGCTTGTGCAACTCGATGCGGCGCGGTTCTGGGATCGATCGCAGCACGGCGAGCCGGAAGGATGCGTGCCGGAACACGACCTCGCCGCCCTGTGCCCTGACCACCCTGCCGCGGAACAACGAGAGCGTCTCCAGCACCTGCAGCTCGACCACGTTGCTGAGCGTGGCGAGGTCCGCGAGGCTGCACCGCTCCCCGAGGACCGCGGCAACCTGGAGCACGTGGCGGTGCGCCTCGGCCAGCCGGGCGACGCGTTCCTGCACCCGTTGGAGCGTGCGCTCTGCTGGCTGGGGCTCGGCATCGTGCGAAAGGTCCCCGTAGTCGCCCGGCCTGCCGCGGAGCCTGCCTTGCTGCACCAGTTCCTCGAGGCACTCGACCAGGTTGCCGGGCGAACCGCTGAGCGTGGCATGGGCCTGCTGCAGGAACGCGTCCGGCACCTCGTCGAGGTTGCGGAACAGCTCGCGTCCGAAGGCCCTGAACTGGTCCTCGGGCAGTCCGGAGAGCTCGATGCGCTCGACCGCGCCGCCGAGCGCGCAGTCAGGTCCCCCGGTCAGCAGCAGCAAGAGCCTGCGACCTGCGAGGGACGCCAACAGGCGCTGCAGCACGAGCCTGCCGCTGGTGTCCAGTCGTTCCGCCAGGTCCACGCGCAGCACCACGGTGCGCGCACCGGAAGCCAGGTGCAGCAGGGCAGAGGCCATGCGGTCCGCGCGCACCTCGGGCGACTCACGGCTGGTGCCCAGGGTCGTGGCCACGAGCGCGGTCGCGGCGGCCTCGCCGAGCGAGAACGCCTCGCGGGCGCGCTGGGTCGCGCGGTCCTGGGCGTTGGGGGAGTCCTTTGCGTCACCCCGGAGCAGCAGGTCGAGCACCGTGCCCGCAAACGGTTCGCCGTGGCCGATGTCCGCGTCGGCCTCGCCGCCGAGCAGCAGCAGGCCCTCGTGTGCGTCCAGCCAGCCGTCGATCGCCTCGTCGAGCAGGCGTCGCCTGCCGATGCCCTCCGGCCCGCGCACCAGCACGGCGCGACCCGAGCCCTTCCGTGCCTCGGCGAGGAGTGCGTCGAGGCGTGCGAGTTCGGACTTGCGCCCGTGGAACGGCGTGTCGGCCTGTCTCCGCATCTCGCGCAGCCGCCTGCGCGACTCCAGTGCGGGGGCTGCCCCTGCGTGGCGGCGCCACCACTCCGACTGGTCCCCGGCCTGGAGTGCCCGCGCCACCTCGGCCGCGTCCTTGGGCCTGCGGTCCGGGTCCTTGGCCAGCAGCTGCAGCACGAGTTCCTCCAGCAGCACGCTGATGCGCGGCCGGAAGTGCGAGGGCCGCGGCGGCGCCTCGTACAGGTGCGCGTGGATCATGTCGTCGGCCGACGTGCAGTGCCGGAAGGGGTGCCTGCCCGTCGCCACCTCGAACAGCACCACGCCGAGGGCGTACAGGTCCGAACGCGGTGACGCGGGCTCTGCGCGCAGGACCTCCGGTGCCGTGTAGGTGACGGTGCCTGCGATGCCACCGGAGGAACTGCTGCCGTAGCCGCGGGTGCCGAACGGTCGGGCAAGGCCGAGGTCCACGATCTTCACCTGGCCCTCCGGCGTCAGCACCAGGTTGTCTGGCTTGACGTCGCGGTGCACCACGCCGCGCCGGTGCAGGGCATGCAGTCCCTTGGCCGCGTCGGCGCCGATGCGGCGCGTCAGGTCCTCCACGGGCGGTCCCTGGGTGGCGAGCAGCTGGCGCAGCGTGGTGCCGCGCACGTACTCCATGAGCAGGTAGCTGACCTGCATGCCCAGCAGGTCGAAGGTCTCGAAGCCGTGGATCGCCGCCACGTTCGGGTGCCGCACCTGTTCGCCGAGCTCGCCCTCGGCCTCCATCCGGCGCCGCGCCTTCTCGTCGTGGACGAGGTCCTGCCGCAGGAACTTGACCGCGATCTCGGTGCCGGCCTCCAGTCCGCCGTAGGCGACGAGCAGGCGCGCACGGTGCACGGTGCCGGACGAGCCCGAGCCGATCTCGGCAAGCAGCTCGAAGTGGCCGGCGAGCGATGCAGCTGCATTCGGCAGCCTGCTCGGGTCGCGAGGCGTCTCGGGTGCTGCTGGCGCGTCGGTCACCCCATCCTTGTAGCCCACCGACCGTGGTCGATCGAGTGTGCCAGCGGACGCGTGCGCGCCATCGTGCGCTTGCACGGGGTGCACGGCTGCGCCACGCTAGGGACCGATGGTCATCCGGTTCCACAACTCGTTCACGCGTCGGCTGGAGGAACTCCGCCCGTTGGCACCGGGCAAGGTGGCCATGTACCACTGTGGCCCGACCGTCTACTCCTCGCCGCACATCGGCAACTTCCGCAGCTTCCTGTTCGCAGACGTTCTCCGTCGCTTCCTGGAGGACCAGGGCCTCGAGGTCCGTCAGGTGATGAACGTCACCGACGTCGGTCACATGACGCAGGACGACGAGGACCGCGGCGAGGACAAGCTCGACGCCATGGCGCGCAAGCTGGGCAAGGACCCGTGGGCGGTCGCGCGCCACTACGAGGACGAGTTCCACGACTGCCAGAACCGCCTCCACGTGCGGCTGCCGCACCACATGCCGCGCGCCACCGAGTACATCGCCTCGATGGGCCGCATCATCGGCGACCTGCTCGCGCGCGGGTACGCGTACCAGGTGCCCTCGGGCAACGTGTACTACCGCATCGCACGCTTCCCCGCCTACGGCCAGCTCAGCGGCAAGGTGCTGGAGGAACTGGAGGAGGGTGCCCGCGTGCAGGTCAACCCGGAGAAGGAGGACCCGCGCGACTTCGCCCTCTGGAAGGTCGACCCCAAGCACATCATGCAGTGGGACGCGCCGTTCGCGGGCGGCGCGAGGGGGTTCCCCGGCTGGCACATCGAGTGCTCCGCCATGGCCATGGACCTGCTGGGCCAGCAGATCGACGTCCACACCGGTGGCGAGGACAACATGTTCCCGCACCACGAGTGCGAGATCGCCCAGTCCGAGGCCCACAGCGGCAAGCGCTTTGCCGGGCTGTGGATGCATGCGCGGCACCTGCTCGTCGACGGCACCAAGATGTCGAAGAGCCTCGGCAACTTCTTCACCGTGGCCGACATCCTCGCCAAGGGCTACACGGGACTGGAGCTCCGCTACGCGCTCGTGCGCGTGCAGTACCGGCAGACACTCAACTTCACGCTCTCCGGACTCGACGAGGCCCGCAGTGCCATCCAGCGCATCGCCCAGTGCCGCAGCAGGCTCGTGCGCGTGCGCGAGGGACTCGAGCCCGCGGGCGCCGACGGCCTTGCTGCGGAGGTCCAGCGTGCCCACGACGCGTTCACTGCGGCCATGAGCGAGGACCTCAATGTGAGCGAGGCGCTCGCTGCGGTGTTCGCGCTGGTGGGCGAGGCCAACCGGGCCAAGCCGACCGTCGCGGGGGCCAACCTTGCGCTGCAGGCATTCGCCCGCTTCGAGAACGTGCTCGGCTGCTTCGGCCCCGAGCCCGCGGCGCGCGAGGAGGCACCTGCCGAGCTCCGCGAGTTGCTCGCGCAGCGGCAGGCCGCCAAGGCCGCGAAGGACTGGGCCAGTGCCGACCAGTTGCGCAAGCGCATCGCGGACGCAGGGTGGAAGATCGTCGACACGGCGCAGGGCCCGCGCCTCGAGAAGGCTTAGTCGACGAGCCCTGACCACCACGAGACGAGCTGCGCGGCCAGGCCGCACTCGTTGCCCGTGCCCAGCTGCAGGTCGCGCGGGAAACCGAGGTGGCCACCCTGCGCCGTGGTCACCACGCGCAGCATCGAGCCAGCCGGCAGTGCCGCACGCGGCAGTCCCGCAGCAGGGCGCACCATGGGGTCGCCGAGCGCGCACACGAGGAGCGAGGGGATGCGCAGTTCGTGGAGGTGGCCCTCGAGGCACACGGTGTCGTAGTAGTGGTCCACGTCGCGGAAGCCGAAGCGTTGCACCACGCTCATGGCGTCGAAGGCGCGGAAGCTGGTGCAGTGGTCGATGGTGCGCAGGTCCACGGGGAGCCCGTGCCTCTGCACGACCGCGCGGAAGTGGGCCTGCATGCCCCGCAGGACGTGGCGCCGGTAGGGCCACTGGGCAGGGCGGTCCATGTGCGTCTGCACGGCTGCGATGTCGAGCGGCGCACAGAGGGCACTGGTGCTCGCCACGCGTCCCGGCAGCGGCTTGCGCGCCGCATGGAGGCACAGGTGGCCGCCGAGCGAGAACCCGACCAGGTGCACTCGCCCGAAGGACTGCAGCGCATCGTGCTGGAGCAGTGCCTCGAGGTCGTCGGTGTGGGCCGCGTGGTAGAGCCCCGAGCCCGAGCCGTCGGCGCCGCGGCGCTGCAGGGCAACGGCAGCGATGCCGCGGGCCGCAAGCTCCCCTGCGAGCCGCACCACGTAGCCGCTGCCCGCGCAGCCGCCGAGACCGTGCACCAGCACGGCAACCTCTGTCGCGTCCTCGGGCGCGACGGAAGGGCAGTCGAGCACCACGGGTCCGAAGCGCTCGTCCAGCACCTGCACCTGCAAGGTTTCGGTCCATGGCTGGCGCGGCGGGAACCACTCGTCCCGGAGCGCAGGTGCGATGGTCCACCAGTGCCCTGCGAGGCTCACGCTCCGCCCTCCAACGAGAACGGGCTGCCTCCCGCGGTGCGGGAGCAGCCCGTCGTGGTCGGGTGCCCGGGTGCTCCGAGCGCGCGCGTCACTTCGCGATGCGTTCCTTGAACTCCATCGTCTCGGTGTCGATGCGGACCTTGTCGCCGACGTCGCACAGGAGGCCGACCTTCACCTTCATGCCGTTCGCGAGCACCGCTTCCTTGGTGCCGCTGCCCTGGCCGCGGATGGGCGGCGAGGTCTCGGTGATCTCGAGCACCGCGTGCTTGGGGGGGAACACGGCCACCAACTGGTCGTTGACGAAGAAACCGCGGTAGGTCTCGGCCTGCCACTGGAGGGCCTCCTCGGCGGCGGCAATGGGGCAACGGACCTCGTCGCCGCTCTCCCGGTAGAAGACCTCCTCCTGGCCGTCGCGGTAGGAGTGGTTGATGTCCGCCTCCTCCTTGTCCAGCGCCTCGTACTTGGTGTCGCCGTGCTCCTTGAGCTCGGTGACCCGGCCGGTCTGCAGGTCCTTGATCTTCATCTGGACGAACTGCCGACGGTCGTTGCGGAGGATGTTCCACCACATGACCGTGTTCATGCGGTTCTCGTAGGTGATCAGCATTCCGGGACGGAGGTCGAGGGCAGCGACTTGCATAAGGGCGAAACAAACTAGCGACAGGTCCACCCCGCTGCCACCCCGGACCGATTCCCCGGCGCCGAATCGGCGGTCCCCGGTATATGGTCCGCGGCATGGCGGGCGGTCAGGGTTGGGCGCTGGGCACGGCAGGTGCGCTCCTCGGGGCGGGCCTGGTGTTCGCGGTCGCCGGGAGGGCGGACTTCGAGCCGTTGTCGGTCGAGGTGCATGCAGGCGAGGCAGGCGGTGGACCTGCCCTGGCCGCGGCCGAGTTGCTGCAGCGCGATGCGGCCGAACCGCCCCAGCCCGAGGCGGAGTTCGAGGGCGAGAGCGCCCCCGCGCCAAGGGAGCCGGCGGAGCCAGCACAAGTCGAGGCGTGGGTGCAGGCGCTCCGGGACGACGGCATCCGGGGCAATGCGCTGGAGGCGCTGTGGAACCTCGATTTCGAGGGCAAGCGTGCCCATGCCGCCCTCGAGGCCGCACTCTCGTCCTGGGACCCCCAACAGCGCCAGCTGGCTGCCGTGGCGATGCGGCGGACGGATGCGCCGCCCTCCGAAGCCCTGCTGCGCGTGTCCGTGGACGCGTTGCGACGCGAGTGGAACCGGCCCTTCACGAGCACGCTGCTCGCCGCCCCTGCCGCCGGTGCTGTGCGCTGGCTGGTGCGCCACCCCGAGCCTGCACGGCCGCACCTGCGCCGCACGCTCGGCAGCGACGACCCGCAGCAGCGGTTCCTCTCCGCCTACCTGCTGGCGCGCGGCGGCCACCGTGCCGACCTCGGCCACGTGGTGCGCGAACTCATCGAGCACCTTGCGGACAACGACATCGCCGGCGACGCAGTGATGGCATGCAACGGGCTGTACTGCATCGGCAGCGAGGCGCTGGCACCCGTGCGGTTCTGGCGCGGCCACGTCGACGTCCAGTCGCGCCAGCTGCTCGACCTCGTGGAACTCAACCTGCTGGAGCCGCCGCGCACCGAGGCAGACCACGTGCGGAGGCAGGCGATGCACCGGGCAACCGACGTCTACCGCGACCCGGCACGCGACTACGACGTGTCGCGCTCGCGCGTGCCGGTGTGGTGACCGTCCGGCCCGGACTCAGAAGCCGCGGTCGCCCAGGACCAGCCGCACGTCGTTGGACATGCTGATGCCCAACAGGTTGTTGGTCGCGTCCAGCTGCATGGACTGGGCGTACATCGTCAGCCCGCGCAAGCCCACGGATGCGGGGATCTGCAGCGTGCTGAGCAGCACGCCGCTGCCGTCGGCGACGCCGAACGTGGTGATCTGCGGGTCCACGCGCAGGAAGCAGCCCGGGGCGCCCGAGGCGGTGAGGTCGAATGGCAACGGCACCGCTCCGCCGTTGGCGAGGGTGTCGCTGAGGCCGAAGAACGGGATCGCGAGCCCGTTCTGCAGCGCGTTCTGCAGGCGCAGCACGAACGTGGAGCCGACCTGGGGCACCTCGCCGCTCGCGTTGATGAGTGCGGGGCGCAGCGCATTGGAGCCGGGGCAGGCGTTGGTGGACGGCGGCTGCTGGTTGAAGGTCGAGGCCACGGCCAGCGCGGGGCCCGCGCCGAAGTACAGCGTGTAGTCGCCTGCTGCGGTGATGGTGCCGCCCGCCACCTCGACGAAGTAGATGCCGGCAACGGGACAGGTGTAGATGACGCGGCCGTGGCTCGACGGGCCGCCGGTGGAACCGGTGGCGACTGCAGTGCCGGCTTGGTTGAGGATGCGCACCGTCGTGTCCGTGATCGGGCTGTTCGGGCCGTTGACGGTCATGGCCACCACGGTGGTGGGCGCGCTCACGCTGAAGAGGTACCAGTCGCCCTCGGGCGGGGTCGCCGCAGTGATGACACCGTTGGCGAAGTTGCCCGCCGCGATCACGGCCGCGGTGTTGAGCGTGTTGTTGGGCTCCGGTGCCTCGTTGACGACGACGGTGCCCGGCAGGTCGAGCAGCAGGGTGCGCACGCCGTAGTTGCCGACGCCCGTGTAGGTGAACGGGCTGACCACGGCTGCGCCGCCGCTGGAGACGACGAGTGCGTAGTTGCCGGGCTGCAGCACCTGCGGGTGCTGGTAGGTCAGCACGCGGTGGCTCGCAGCGTTGGTTGCCGTGGTGCCGAGCGCCGTCCACGTGCCGGGCGGGCCCTCGAGGAACATGCCGAGCCGCGCACGGTCCAGCTGGGGCGTGAGGCCGTCGTCTTGCAGGAAGGCCTGGAACAGTGCCTGGTTGGCGATGGAGAAGGTGAACCAGTCCTCGTCCGTGGTGGAGGCGATGCTCCCGCGCACCACGGCGCCCGGCGTGAAGGGCGTCGGTACACCGCCCGAGCCAGGATTGCCGTTGGGCTCGGCGGCCTCGTTGGTCACGTTGGTGGGCGCGGGCAGCGCGACCAGGTCGAGTCCGTAGGCGCCTGCCGTGGTGGCCGTCTTGCCGATGACACGCACGTTGTAGAGCCCCGGCGCGAGGTTCGCGCCACAGTCGCTGTGGACGCCGCGCTGGTTGTCGTTGAATGCGAGCAGCTGGGTGCCGGAGGCGTCGTAGAGGAACACGCCCGTGTCCACCGACGGGTTCACCGCGTTGTTGCCGGAGGTCGATGCATGCACCTCTGCCGCCGTGGCGAGCGTGAAGAAGAACCAGTCTTCCTCGCCTGCCACGAGAGTCGCCTGGACCTGCTGCCCGAACTGGACGAGCTGTGCGGTGGCCACGGTGCCGTTGGGCTCGATCTCCGCCACGGCCTGGGCGTGGACGGTTGCGGTCGCGCAGAGTGTCGCAAGCAACACGGTGGTGCTTCTCATGGGAGTCGTCGGTTGGCGGAGGCTTGGTTGGGTGGCACCGTACCGAGCGCGCCCGCCCCCCTCACCTGTCAGAAGACACCCGGCCGTGCGGTGCGGCGGATCGGTCAGGCGATGCCGGCGATCCGGCGGGCGATCACCACGGCATCGTCGGTGCCTGCCGTGGCGGCGAGGTTCCTCGGCTCCGTGCGCAGGGTCGGGCTCGCGAAGTCGATGCCGAGTTCCTCGGCGAGTTGCAGCACCCAGGTGCCCAGCTTGTGGCGGGCGCGCGCCTCGGCCTCGGCGTCGGCCACGCGGAAGTTCACCACCACCTGCACCTCGAGTCCCTCCTTGGCGAAGCCCGCCAGACCCACGGAGGAGCCCTGCGGCAGCGAGTCCGGGTGCAGCTTCACCAACTCGCAGATCCCGGCGCAGAATGCATCGACACGGCTCGAGGCCGTGGTGGGCTGCAACAACAGGAGGTTGCGCCACCGCCGGTGCCGGCGGGCGCCGAGGTTCTCGACCTTCGCGTCCAGCAGCTCGGAGTTTGCGATCGTCACCAGCGAGTCCTGCGGCGTGCGGATCCGCGTGGACCGGAACCCGAACTCCTCGACGGTGCCCTCGATGCCACCGATGACCACGACGTCACCGATCTGGAACGGGCGGTCGACCAGCACGGTCACGGAGCCGAACAGGTTCTTCACGGTGGTCTGGGCGGCGAGGGCGAAGGCCAGGCCGCCGAGGCCGAGGCCAGCGAGCAGGCTGCCCACGTTGACGTCGAAGTTGGCGGCGAGGAAGACCGAGCCGAAGGCCGCGATGAAGATCTTGAGCGACTTGCCCACCAGCGGCACCAGCAGGTCGTCGAGTCGCGATGCCGTGCGCGATGCGCGCACCGCCAGTGCGGCCATGGCCACGTCCACCAGTCGGTAGGCGCCCCACACCGTGCCGCCGATGGCAACGAGCTTGGCAAGCGCGGTGAGGACTGCCTCTGCCGTGGGGTGGAAGTCCAGCAGGTGCAGCACGACCCACCAGGTGGCGCCCATGGCCACGATGCGGAACGGGCGGACGCCGTGGTTGACGGTGCGGTCGTCGAGCGTGACGTGGCGGCGGCGCAGGGTGGCGAGGATCGCACTGCGAACGGCGTACCCCAGTACGCGCTCGACCACGACGCCCGCGAGGGCGGTGAGCAGCAGCGCGAGCCACTGCCAGTTCTCCAGCAGGAACGTGGTCTCCTGCAGCCAGGCCGGCAGTTCGCTCCGCATCCACTGCGTGGCCTCGGATGGAGCCTGCGTTGCGGGCTCCTGTGCCGCCTGCGTCAGGACGGTTTGCATGCCCGCAGGCTACCCGTGGGCGGCCTGCGGGAAAGCATGCAGCGCCTCAGCGCCTGCCGCGGCGGCCGCCGCCCTGGCCCGAGCCGTGCGGCCGCCGGCCACTGCGCTCGTCGGAGCGGTGGTGGGACCCGCGGTGTGCGCCGTGGTCGTCGCGCCGTTGGCCCTGGCCCTGCGAGCTGGCGTTGCCGCGCTCGGCGCGGTGCCCGCGGTCCCGGTCGCCGTGGTGGCGCGGGCCCTGCGGCGCCCGCTGGGACGGGCCCTGCCTGCGGTCGTCGCTGCGGGGAGCCGCTGCGGCGTCGCGGTGGCCGTGCTGGCCACGTTCGCTGCCCTGGTGGGGCGCGCGGTCGTGGTGCACGTGCGACTCCTGGCGCGGCGCCGGCTTCGGCCGTGCCTCGCGGTGGATCTCGCCGTGCTCACGTGCGTGCGGCGCACGGGCGGGGGCCACCGAGCCCTCGAACTCCAGCACCGGGATCCGCTTGCGGATCAGCTTCTCGATGTCGCGCAGGTACTCGCGTTCCTCGCGGTCGCAGAAGGAGATCGCGATGCCCTCGCGCCCGGCGCGCGCGGTGCGGCCGATGCGGTGCACGTAGCTCTCCGGGATGTTGGGCAGCTCGAAGTTGACCACGTGCGAGATCTCGGCCACGTCGATGCCGCGCGCAGCGATGTCGGTGGCGACCAGCACGGGAGTCGTGCCCTCGCGGAACTGCTCCAGGGCGCGCTCGCGCGCACTCTGGGACTTGTTGCCGTGGATGGCGTGCGCGTCGATGCCGATCTTGACGAGGTGCTTTGCCACCTTGTCGGCGCCGTGCTTCGTGCGCGTGAAGACGAGCGTGCGCACGAACTGCGGGTCGGACAGCAGCTCGCCGAGTCGGTCGCGCTTCGCGTCCTTCTCGACGAAGTACACCGACTGCTCGACGCGGTCTGCCGTGGCCGCGGGCGGGGTGACCTCGATGCGCAGCGGGTCCACCAGCAGGTTCTTGGCCAGCGACGCGATGTCAGGCGGCATGGTGGCCGAGAACAGCAGGGACTGGCGCTCCTCGGGCAGGCGCTGGATCACGCGCTTCACGTCGGGCAGGAAGCCCATGTCCAGCATGCGGTCGGCCTCGTCCAGGACGAGGATCTCGACGGCGCGCAGGTCACAGTGCCGCTGGTCGATCAGGTCGAGCAGGCGGCCGGGCGTGGCCACGAGGATGTCGAGGCCGCGGTGCAGTGCCTGCACCTGCGGCTGCTGGCCGACGCCGCCGAAGATGCGCGCGATGCGCATCCCGAGGTTGGCGCCGTAGCCCTCGAGGGACTCGACGATCTGCGTCGCGAGTTCACGCGTGGGTGCGAGCACCAGGGAACGCGGCATGCGGGGCTGGCGCGGGGTGCGCGAGGCCGCAAGCAACTGGAGCATCGGCAGCCCGAACGCTGCGGTCTTGCCGGTGCCGGTCTGGGCGATGCCCAGCAGGTCGCGGCCCTGCAGCAGGTGCGGGATGGCGCGCGACTGGATCGGGGTCGGGGTCGTGTAGTTGCACGCGGCGAGCGCGCGCAGGATGGGCTCGGACAGGCCGAGCGAGTCAAACGAGTTCTGGGTCATGAGTGCAGACCCGCCTCAGCCGCAGCCCCTCCTGGGGTGCGTTGCGAACATTCGGAACAGGCGGGTTGCGCCGCCACGTGAGGCACCAGTGCGCGTGTCGACGTCCTTCGGGACTCTCGCGGGTGCTGCGGGGCGCTTGTTGGGCAAAGAGGCTATCCGATCGCCGGTTCCGTGGGAACTCCCGGCCCCGAATCGGTGCACGCACGTTGCCGTGGCGTCCTTGCTTCTGCTGGTGCAGGGTCGCACACTGGCCCCGCCAGCGTTGTGGCGCGGTTCCCGCGTGCGCAGCCACTCTGCGGGAGTGCATCAGAGCTGGTGTTCTGCCTGGTCTTCAAAACCTGTGGGGGGTCGCCTAGAGCGGTCCCCGGTGGGTTCGATTCCCATGCACTCCCGCCACTTCCCCGCCCGGGCAGGCGTGCGGTGCCGACCCTCAGTGCGCGTCGGGCATCACGAGGGTCGCGTGGCGCGCGAGGTGGTCGGAGCCGATCGTGCCGCTGTTGGCGTAGCGGCTGACCCCGAAACCCGGACTCACGAGCACGTGGTCGATGGGCACGCGGAAGAGCCCCGGCAGTTGCGCGGGCCAGGTGCCCTGCACGCCATGCCCCGGCGCGGCGTCGAGCAGCGCACTCTGTTCCAGCATCCGCTGGAACGGGCGCGACCACGGCGTCGCGTTGAAGTCGCCCGCCACGATGCGGCGGGATGGCAACTCGGCGACCGCTCCCGCGACGGAGGCGAGGCCGGCATCGCGCCGCTTGCTGCCCTCCCGGTCGACCGGGGGTGGCAGGTGCAGGCCGAGGAAGCCGACCTTGCCGTGCCGGGTCTCGAGGATGCCGCGGACCGCGGGGGTGCCGGCGGTGCCCAGGCTGGGCAGCACCTCGGCTTGTTCGATGGGGGCCTTCGCGTAGACGCCGATGCCGAAGGGACCGGCC
>JBEGVB010000128.1:0-2518 GCA_041178545.1 Planctomycetota bacterium | reverse complement strand
ACCTGCGCAGGCACTCGCGGAACCTGTCGTCACCCAGCTGCCAGCGCAGGGTGTGGAGGACGAGCGCGCCCTTGTAGTAGATGTCGTTGGAGCCGCTGCCGAAGTAGATCTTCTGGCTGTCGGTGGGCGTGCGCGGCGCGACCGGGGTGCGGTTCATGGCGCGCCACTTGCGCACCTCGCGGCGGTAGCCCTCGGGGCCGCGCAACTCCTCCAGGTACCACGCCTGGACATAGGTGCCGAACCCCTCGTGGATCCACATGTCCTTCCAGTCGCTGCAGGTGACCAGGTTGCCCCACCACTCGTGGGCAAGCTCGTGGTGGTGCAGCCAGTCGTAGTCCTCGTCCCGCCAGCCGTTGCCGTAGGCGATGATGGTCTGGTGCTCCATGCCAAGGTGCGGGGTCTCCACCACCCCGTACTTCTCGTGACGGAACGGGTACGGACCGAGGGTGCGCTCGAACCAGTTCAGGTGCGCGAGGAACTGCTTGGCGAACGGCCTCGCCCGTTCCTCGCTCTCGGGCAGCACGTACAGGACGAATGGCACCTTGGTGCCGTCGACGCTCTGGTAGGTGTCGCGGATCTCGACGTAGGGTGCGATGTTGAGCGCGATGCAGTAGTTGCTGACCGGCGACGCCACCTTCCAGTGGAAGCGCTCCTTCGCGTCTTCCACCTTGCGCTCCTGCAGCGTGCCGTTGGCGGCGACCAGCAGACCCTTGGGTACCGTGATGCGCAGGTCCATCCCCGCGGGCTTGTCCGAGGGATGGTCCTTGCAGGGCCACCACAGGTCCGCACCCTCGCCCTGGCAGCTGGTCGCGACCCAGTGTGCACCGGACTTGGTCTTCGCCCAGGTGAAGCCGCCCACCCACGGCGGGGTGCGGGCGACGCGGGGGTTGCCGCCGTAGGCGACCTTCACCTTGAACGTGGCACCTGCGCCGACCTCCTTGGGCAAGTCGATCCAGATGCGGCCGTCGACGTGCTCGAACTTCGGGTCCTTGCCGTCCATCGCGACCCCGCGCACCTGCAGTTCGTTGCTCAGGTCGAGCGCGATCCGCTTCAGCGGCTGGACGGCCTTGGCCGTGAGCTCGAGGCTTCCCTCCACGGCCTTGCGCTCCGGGTCGACCTCCAGCGTGAGGTCGTAGTGCAGCACGTCGTAGCAAGCCTGTTCGGGGACGAGCACGCCGCCCGAGACGTTGGTTGCAGGGGTCCCCTGGGCACTCAGGGCAGCTGCGAGGAGGAGGACCGGGAGGACGCTGCGGGGCAACGGCATGACTCGATTGTGACGGCTGCGGGCCGCGTTGGCCATGCCTGCGGTCAGGTCGCGGGCCGGCCGTGCCGGTCGAGTGCACGCAGCAGGAGGTCGAACGGCAGGTTGGCGCCGCACACCACGACGGCCACCGGTCCGTCGGGCAGCGCAGGCGCTCGCAGCAGTCCTGCCACCGCGAGTGCCGCAGCCCCCTCCACCAGCAGGTGCTGGTGCCGGAGCAGGTCGACCAGTGCGCTGCCGATGGCCTCCTCGTCGACGCGCAACCACTCGTGCACGAAGTCACGGCAGAGCTCGAAGGTCACCGCACCCTCCTCGACGCCACCAGCCGTACTGTCGGACCAGGTGGGACCGCAGGGCACGTCGACGACCCGGCCGGCACGGACGCACTCGTCCATGGCAGGCGAGGCCTCGGGCGAGACCCCCAGCACCCGCACGGCAGGTGCATGCTGGTGCAGCCAGCCACCGATGCCGCCCACGAGCCCACCACCTCCCACCGCCACCACCACGGCAGCGAGGTCCGGACGCTGGGCGAGCAACTCGACGGCCACCGTCCCCTGGCCGGCCGCCACCAGCAGGTCGTTGTAGGGCGAGAGGTAGACGGCGCCCGTCCGGCCCGCGACTGCGCGTGCGTGGCGCTCGGTGACGACGCAGTCGTCACCCACCACCTGGACCGTCGCGCCGAGTGCGGCGATCGCTGCACGCTTGGCAGGCGGGGTCGTCTCGGGCACGCAGACCTCGGCGCGCACACCCAGCTTGTTGGCGACGTGCGCCACGGCAAGACCATGGTTGCCCGAGGAGGCGGCAACGACCCCGCGGGTACGCTGGTCGCCGTCGAGCGCGAGCATGCGGTTCCAGGCGCCGCGCACCTTGAAGGAACCCGTGGGCTGGACGTTCTCCAGCTTGAGCAGGACCTCGCGGCCCAAGCGCGTGGAGAGCCACTCACTCGGCACCAGCGGGGTGGGCGCCAGCCGCCCGCGCAGGCGCGCCGCGGCAGCATCCACCTCGCGCGCGATCACTTGCCCAGTTTCTTGCGGAAGTACGCCACCGTGCGCTGCAAGCCGTCCTCGAGGGTCACCTTGGGGCCCCAGCCGCCCAGCACGCGCTGTGCCTTGCCGATGTCCGGCTTGCGCTGCTTGGGGTCGTCCTGCGGCAGCGGCTTGAAGGTGAGCGGGGCACTGCTGCCCGTCGCAGCCTTCACCGCCTCCGCGAACTCCAGCATCGTCATCTCGCGCGGGTTGCCGATGTTGGTCGGCTCCA
>JBEGVB010000127.1:0-2782 GCA_041178545.1 Planctomycetota bacterium | reverse complement strand
CACGAGGTCGAAGGGCGTGATCTCGATGTACGCCTGCACGACGCGCGGTGCGTCGGGGCCGGTCGGGATGCCGTGCCAGGGGTGGGGACGCCAGCTGTAGAAGGCTTCGGGGAAGGGCATGGGGGCAAGGAGAGTAGGAGTGGCCCTTGCCAATGCCAGTGGCTGCAGTGGGCAGGGCCACGCAGCAAGCCGAGCAGGGTGAACACGGCCGTGGGGGAGAACGTGGCCGAGAACGCCTCCTTGCAGGGTTGAGGCCTGTGTGCGTGCCGTGGGCCACGGGGTGCACTCGTGAACTTGTGTTCGGGCCCGCGCTGCGGATCATGGCCCTGCCGCAGACGATGCTGCTGCGGCGCAGGGTTCTCCACCAGGCCACCGATGCACCGAATGCGACTGACGTTGTCCCTGCTCGCCCTCGCGGTCGTGTGCAACTGCACGTCGGGGCCCAGCCGTCCAACGCATGGGCTGCCCAACGTGGTGGTTCTCTATGCAGACGACCTCGGCTACGGCGACCTGAGTTGCTACAACCCCGACTCGCGCATCCCCACGCCCCACATCGACCGGCTCGCGAGCGAGGGCATGCGCTTCGTGGACGCCCACAGTTCCTCCGGCATCTGCACCCCGAGCCGCTACAGCCTGCTCACCGGCAGGCACCACTGGCGCAAGTTCCACGAGATCGTCGACTCGTTCGGCCCGCCGGTGATCGAGCCGGAGCGCCTCACCGTGCCCGAGATGATGCGCCTGCACGGCTACCGCACGGCATGCTTCGGCAAGTGGCACCTCGGCTGGGACTGGGCCGCGATCCGCCGCGAGGGCGCGGTGCCCTCGACCGGGCAAGGCAAGCCCCAGGGTTACGCGCCCGACGCGTTCGACTGGTCGCTGCCGGTCCCCGGCGGACCACTTGCGCACGGGTTCGACCACTACTTCGGCGATGACGTGCCCAACTTCCCGCCCTACGCATGGATCGAGGACGACCGGCTGCCGGTTGCGCCCACGGTCCCGTACGCGCCCTCACCGGTCCCGGCCGAGGGTCAGGCGGAGGGCAGGCCCGGCCCCATGGTGGAGGGATGGCAGCAGGACCAGGTCATGCCGACGCTGCAGGACCGGGTCGTGCGGTGGCTCACCGCGCAGAGCCGCGAGCCGGGGCCGTTCTTCCTCTACTTCCCGTTCACCTCGCCCCACGCTCCGATCCTGCCCGTGGCCGAGTTCCGGGGGAAGAGCGGTGCCGGACCCTACGGCGACTTCGTCGTGCAGACCGATGCCGTCGTGGGCGCAGTGCTGCGTGCCCTCGACGAACTTGGCCTCGCGGACGACACGATGGTCGTGTTCGCCTCGGACAACGGTCCCGAGGCCTACGCGTTCGAGCGGGTGCGCACGTTCGGCCACCGCAGCATGGGCAACCTGCGCGGCCTCAAGCGCGACGTATGGGAGGGCGGCCACCGCACGCCCTTCGTCGTGCGTTGGCCGGGCAGGGTCAGGCCCGGTGCCGTCTCGGATGCGCTGCTCGGCCAGGTCGACCTGATGGCGACCCTTGCAGCCGTGCTGGGCCACGACCTGCCCGCAGGTGCCGCCGAGGACTCGTTCAACCAGTTGCCCGTGCTGCTCGGTGAACAGGCTTCCGTGCGCACCATGTTGGTCCACAACACGTTCAAGGACCGGTACGCGTTGCGGCAGGGCGACTGGCTCTACCTGCAGGGCAAGGGCGGCAGCCATTCCCAGATGCCCAAGTGGTTCCAGGAGGCAGAGGGGTTTGCCCCGGTGGCGGAGCCGTTCTCGCTGTACGACCTGCGGCGGGACCCCGGTCAGCGCACCAACCTCGCCGGACAGCACCCGGAGGTCGTGGAGCACATGAAGGCCTTGCTCGCGCAGCTGCGATCACAGGGGCACAGCAGCCCGCGGCTCGCCGGTTCCTGAGGCCCGCGTTCAGTTGCGGACCGGGAGTTCCCAGCCGAGGTCCTGCTCGGGTGCCGCAGTCACGACGATCGCGAGTTCGTCCACGACCTCGCTGCCGTCGGCAAGCACCCGGTGCACCGCGGCGACACACGGCCCTTGCGGGAGGAAGAGCGCATGGCGGCCGTCCTTCGCCGGGAACTCCTGCAGCTTCCGACCGGACTCGTGGACGATGCGCAACTCGTAGCCGGCGCCTGCTCCCTGCAGGTGCAGGCGCACGAGCCGATCGGTGAGGTTCAGTACGACGCGCAGCTCACGCACCTCCTTGGACACGGTGCAGCGCCCGAAGGGCACCATGTCCTCGTTCGCGGGGTCGAACCTCTGCACCACGTACTCACCCACGGGCAACGGCATGGGCTCGTTGCCCACCATGGTGCTCAGTGGGCCGAGGGTCCTCGCCTCCCGGGCTGCAGGCGCGAGGCCGATGCGCCCTTCGAGGGCTGCACGGATGCCGGGTGCGAGCTCCCGTCCTTGTGCGTCCACGAGGACGACGCGCACCTCGGACCAGTCGCGGCGCGGCACCGCGTCCGGTGCGAGGACCTCGGGGCCCTGGAACTGCGAGGCGGGACCCATGCGCAGGTCCTGGCGGTGCGTGGCGTGGCCGACCCAGTCGACGGTGACGCGCACGGACTCGGAGGGGTCGCGGCCCGGGTCACGGAACATGGCCCAGAACACCGCCTGTGGGTGCTGCCGCTGCCACTCGGCCACGAGGGCTTGCTCGGCGGATCCGTCCTGCGAGGAGCGGAAGCCCGTGACCATGACAGCATGGTTGACGGCCCGTGCACCCTGCAACTCGAGCCCGCCGACCCACAGCTCGCTGAGCACGATGTCCAGT
>JBEGVB010000126.1:0-52833 GCA_041178545.1 Planctomycetota bacterium | reverse complement strand
GCGGTTCGATCGACTGCAACGGCACCGCGCTCGCCCATGGCGATGCGGTGGGTGCGAGCGGCGAGCCGCTGCTGCGCCTGCAATCGGGCGCAGAGGGCGCGCACGTGCTGGTGTTCAACCTCGCCTGACCCGCAGGTCTCAGAGGCCGAGCAGCCAGCACAACCCGGCGCGTACGGGCTGCCGTCGCAGCCAGTGCTTGTCGAAACGTCGCATGCGGCCCTTTCGCTCGATGCGGGCCGCCACGTACCGGTCGACGCGATTCTCGGCGTGCCAGGGCACGTCGAGTTCAAGAAGCCTGCGGACCGTGCTCTCCTCGAGCGGCGTACCGCCGAGTACCCGCTCCACCAGCAGCTCGAACCCGGTGAGTGGGTGCTTGGCGCGCGAGGCGTAGTAGTGCCAGACCACCGCCCCACTGGCGACGCCCGGGGTCGGACGGAACTGGGCGTTGAAGCGGTCCTCGAGCAGGCAGAAGCGCGCGGCCATCGCCTGGAGGGCGGCGTTGAGCGAGGGCTGGTCGCGGTGGTCGTTGCAGCGCTCCCGGGTCAGCAGCCAGCGGGCGTGCCAGTCCTCGGCGAACGCACGCACGGCTGGGGTGTCCCGCATCAGGAGCAGGCCGCCGTTCACGTACGCCTCCGACCGCGTCGGCCACCCGAGGGCCTCGAGGGCCCGCTGGTCTCGTGCGGAGACCTGTTCGCTGCGCGTGGCACGGGAGTGGTTGCGCGCCCCGGCAACCTCGGCATCGGCACCCAGCACCGGAGCGAGCGAACCGCGGACGAGGGTGTCACTGTCGAGGAACAGCAGGTCGCCCGCGAGCACGGAGCGCAGCTGCAGCTTGACGGACCGGTTGACGAGCAGGCGGTCGGTCTCGACCGTGGGGACGACGACGCGTTCGTCGACGATGCCCAGCAGCGGGTCGCCCGCAGCTTGCATGTCCCGATCGGTCTGTGCGTCGACGGCAAGGACGATGGGGAGGCCAGGGTTGCTGTGTCGTACCGACATGGCGGAGACGCGCGTCATGACCGAGTGGAAGTCGTTCCCCCGGGAAGTGATTGCGTACACCACGGCAGGACGCTGCGTGGGGCTCACGCAGTACCCCTGCGCCGCACGCGCTGGTAGACGGGCGGCTTCACGTACGAACGGTCGAACTCCATCCGCTCACCCAGCGCAACCTGGCCAGGCTCGACGTAGCAGCCGCCGTTGGGCCAGAAGGTCATCTCCCCCACGAGGACCCGCCCGCGGTGCAGGAAGAGGTCCACGCGCACGTAGCGGAACCCCTGTGCCACGGCCTCTGCCACTGCCACCATGCGCTCCCACTCGGACGGTCGGACGAAGGGTGCACCGCCTGGGAAGTAGAGCGTGTGCGGCAGCACCTCGCCGTCGCGCGTGGTGATCGCCTCGCGCACGTCCTGGTGACGCCCGTGGATGAAGTGGCCGAAGGCAACCCGCCCCTCGACACAGTGGAACTTGTGGTCCGGTGGGACGAGTGCGCCCTCGGGCTCGAGGTACTCCTCGACCAGCACGCGCGGCTCGATGCCGCTGTACGCCCACTCACCCTTCTTCCACCCGAACTCCCGTCGCAGGCCGCGCTCGATCCTCGCCCGCGCAGCCTCGCGGTCGAACCGCGAGCGGTCGGGCACCACGACGACGGATCCCGAGTCGTTGGTGGCCTTGACCACGAAGGCGGCAGGCAGCGCGTCCCAGTCGATGTCGTCGAACTGCTTCCCCACCTGCAGCAACGTGGGAAGGTGGCCTGACCCGAGCCGCGCCTCGACGTGGCTCCGGACCCCGACCTTGTCCGACAGCTGCACCATCCTTTCGTCCTGGTCAAACAACTTCAGCCACTGGACGTGGTCGTTGAAGCTGCGGCCGTGCACAAGGTCGGGAAGCCTCCGCGCCCTGCGCCATGAGTCACGGTGCAGGATGCGGTAGAGCTCCCAGTGTTCTCCCGTGAGCGGCAGGTGCTTCCTGTCGCGGCGCCACTTCAGGCGGATTCTCAGGTCGAGCAGCATCGGCGCGAGAAGGTCAGGATCCCTCGCGCGCCTCGTGTGCGCGCCAGAACGCGAAGGCGGCGAGCACCAGTGCATGGTCGACGGCGCCCTGCCGAACCATCTCGTCCAGCTGCGACCGGTGCACGAGCTCGACCACGATGTCCTCACCCGAGTCCATCTGCAGCTCGCCCGCGCGGCTGCAGCCCGTCGCAAGGAAGGTGTGGCAGCGGTTGGTGAAGATGGCCGGGTTGGGCGTCATGGTGCCGATCGGCACGATGCGCTCGGCCACGTACCCGGTCTCCTCGCGCAGCTCGCGCGCCGCAGCCTGCGCAGGATCGGTCTCGTGCCGGTCGATCAGGCCACCAGGGATCTCCAGCGACAACGCGCGGGTGCCCGCACGGTACTGCCGCACGAGCACGAGGTGGTCGTCGTGCGTGAGCGCCACGACGTTGACCCAGTCCGGCGTCTTGACGAGGAAGAAGCCGATCTCGACCCCCGTGCGCGGCGAGCGGCGGCGCGACTTGACGACGTCGAAGACGAGGTGGCGCGCAAGCCGCTCCTCGCCCAGTTCCTGCCATTCACGCAGCGTCATGACGACAGGCCATCATGGCACGCGTGCCGTGATCTGCAGACCCTCGCGACGGATTCCCGGTGCCACGTCGACTGCGACCGCGTCCTGGATCGAACTCACACCGTCGAGCGGGAAGAGGTGGGCACGCCCGGTCTGGAGTACCTCGAGGACGAAGCTGCCGTCCGCGGCCGTGACTGCATGGTTGGGGATCGCCGGCAGCCCGCCGGAGAGGACCTTCCGCACCGGGTCCACGGGGCGGCTTGCACCCTGCACCACCAAGCGCACCTGCATCGCGCTCGCGGGTGAGCCGTCGGGCATGCGCACGGTCCCGGTCAACAGGCTGGTGAGCCCGTTCGCGCAGCGAGCCGCTGGGTCCGAGGGCCACAGCTCGAACTCGAGGAACGACAGTTCCTTGGGCAAGAGCTCGGTGATGCCCACCCAGCCCTCGCCCGCGAGCTGCACCTGCATGTCGGGCCCGGCGCGGGCCGTCACCATGAACTCGCCGCGCGCATCCGTGGTCGCAACGGCCCTGCCGCCTGCGATGTCGAACAGCACGACTTCCATGCCCACGACCGGCGTGTTGGTACCCTTGGCGCGCACGACGCCTCGCACGTCCACGCTCGGGAGCGGTTGCATCATCACCTGCAGGTCGTTCGACCCGGCCGTGACCGGCATGTCCTCCTGCGTCACGTGCCCCGCATGCTCGAAGCGCAGGAGCACCTCGCCCGGCAGGAACGGCCCGATGCGGAAGGCGCCTGCATCGTCGCTGTAGGCCGCCTCGACGAGCGGCTCGGAGCTGCGCACGCCCACGGCACGCACGGCGTCGCCGCTGGTTGCGTCCCGTGTCCTGCCCTCGATCCAGAGTCCCGGCAGCAGCTGGACGGTGACGTCACTCGTCCCCGAGTCGCGCAGTTCGATGGGCAGCTGCGCGAGGCGCCCGCCCGGGGCCAGCGCCTTCATCGTCCACTTGCCGCCCGCCGTGAACCGCACGGTTCCCTCGTAAGAGATGTGGTGTACGACCGGAGAGGCGTTGGGGGGCTGCAGCAACATGCCCCGCGCCAGCGGCAACGAGGCCACCATCTGGTGGTCCTTCCATGCCTCGCGGGCCTCGGCCGGTGCGGAGGTGAGCGACGGCGGCTCGGCCACCAGCGGCTCGCCCGAGGGCGTGAACGTCATGTTGACCTCCGCTGCCAGCTTCTCCTCGGCGCGGAGGAACCGGAAGCGCACCCGCCACGACCACACATCCGGCTCGAGCCGGACGAACTGCGGCTCCGTGTCGGTCGCGCGCGGGATCGCCTGGCAGGAGCGCAACAGGTAGCCATCCGCGACCACGGCGAACTGCTCGGCACGCGTGATCGTGGCGTGCAGGCCACCCTCGGCGTTGGTGACGCCGAGGAACTCGCCCGTGCGCAGGCGCAGCACGCTGGCGCCCACCACGGGCTGCAGCGTGACGCGGTCGACCACGGTCAGGATGCAGCTGGTACCGGTGGCCGCTGCGGTGCGCTGTGGCTGCTGCAGGTTGCCGGTACCGGTGGCGGCGCCCGGGGACTGGGTCGCCTCTGGCAGCGCGGGCCCGGGCGGCACTGCAGCAGGCTGCTCCACGCGGTCGGGCGTCGTCATCCCGACATCCTCGTCACCCCTGCCCGCCAGCAGCCAGAGCACGGCTGCAGCAGCAGCCACCAGCAGTGCGAGTCCGAGCAGGGAACGTGAGGACGTGGGCAAGGCGGTCACTTCGCGGCAGGCTTCGTGAGCGCAACGCCCGAGGCCATGAAGCGGATCTGCTTCTGCGGCTCGGTGATCTTGGCGGCCTCCTCGGGCTTGCCAGCGTCCTCCAGGTAGTGGCGTGCGGTCTCGACGCTGATCTCGACCACGGACAGTTCGCCCTCCATCACCGCGTCGCGGCCGGAGGCATCGAGCGGCATGAAGAAGGCGTAGTCCTGGAACTTCACGAAGACCTGGCCCTGCTCCTGCTCGCTGCCGACGCGCATCCAACAGCCCTTCTGCTGGCACACCTCGCGCACCGTGCCGGTGACGCGGATCTTCTTGCCGGCAAAGGACGCAGGCGCGGCAAGGACGTCGGCAACGGCCAGCGTCTCGCCCTGGTACGCACCGCCGCCGAACTGGTCGAACCGGTTGCTGTCGAGCAGCAGCGCCGGCGTGCCGGGGTTATAGGGGGCGCACATCTCGGCCGAGGAGCCGGTGGCGCACGCGGGGAGGACGAACAACAACGACGTGAGGAGGAGGCTGCGCATGATGGGCGAGGATCATAGCCCCGCGCGCAAGGGGGAGGGAGCGCGCGAGCCGGACCGGAACGGACTTGGTCCGGTACGCACTGCGGCTAAGGTGCCCCCCATGCGTGCCGCTGCCGCACAAGGCGCCCATCCCATCGCCCGCGCCTGCGGTCTCGTGGCCGTCCTCGCGATCGTCTGGTTCGTCTGGACCACCGTCCAACGCATCGGCTACCCCTACGAGCTGGAGTGGATGGAAGGCGCGATGGTGGACCACGCACTCCGGGTGCGCGACGGGCTGCCGGTCTACTGCCCGCCGACACTCGAGCACGTGGCGTTCCTCTACACGCCACTGTTGTTCCAGCTGGGGGCCGCCTGCACGGCACTGGTGGGCGAGGGCCCACAGGCGCTGCGGCTCGTGAGCGCAGCCAGCGCCCTTGCGACGATGGCCGTGCTGTACCTGTGGGTGCGGCGTGAGACGGGCCAGCCGCTCCAGGGACTGCTGGCGGCAGGCCTGTACGCCGCAGGCCACGGCTACCTGCGCAGCTGGTACGACCTCGCGCGCAACGACAGCCTGCTGGTGCTCTTCCTGGTGCTCACCGCGTGGCTGGTGCGCATGGGCACCATGCGCACGGCCATCCTCGCCGGCTTGGGCGCCATGCTGGCCTTCCTCAGCAAGCAGACCGCCGTCATGTGGCTGCCGGCACTGGGCGTGGGCGCACTGTTCCTGGACTGGCGGCGCGGCCTTGCCTTCTGCGCCAGTGCTGCAGCATGCACCGGCATCGCAACCGCCGTGGCACACGCGGCAACCGACGGCTGGTTCACCTTCTTCGTGTTCGAGATGCCGCGCGGCCACGGCACGCAGGACGAGTACTGGGTCCGCTACTGGACCGACGACCTGCTGCCCCTGCTCCCGGCACTTGTGGGCTCGCTGTGGCTGTGCGGCGCGTTGTGGCGCGAGTCGCGCCGCGGCGAGGCGCTCTTCCTCGCCGCCCTGGGTGGCGCCGGGCTGCTGACCTCCTACCTCTCGCGGTTGCACGCAGGCGGCTACGACAACGTGCTCGTCTTCGCCCTGCTGAGCGGCGTCGTGCTGCTCGCGCAGCTGCCGCGGCTCGGCGGTCGTGCACGCACTGCGGCTGCATGGCTGGTGGCGCTGCAGTTCGCACTGCTGCTGGTGGACGTGCGCGCGCTGTGGCAGCCAGGGCGGCCGCTGGTGCCCGCGGCACCCTCACAGCTGCTGCCGAAGGAGTCCCACCGCGTCGCAACCGAACAGCTCGTCGCCTGGCTGCGCGCGCAGCCGGGTGAGGTGCTGGTGCCGTTCCACGGCCACCTGCCGAAGCTCGCCGGCAAGCGGCCCTCGGCCCACGGCCAGGCACTTGCCGACGTGATGCAGCGCTTCGCACAGGACCTGCAGTCCGGCACGGGATCGGCACGGAGCCAGGCAGCACTGCAGTCGATGATCACCGACTGCGAGCGCGCCTTCGGCCCGGGCGGCGTCGACGCCGTCCTGCTCGAGCTCCCCCACGGTCCCGTCTTCGAGTCCGTGTTCGGCCGCTGGCTCACCGACTTCGAGCGGTCGCCCGTGCAGCCGCTCGCCGACCCGCTGGCTCTGCAGCCCGTCGTCGGCATGGTCACGCACTCTCCCTACGTGCTGGTGCGCAAGCCGCGCTGAACCTGCCTGCTAGGGCTTGCCGATGCGGATCGGCCCGCGCGCCGTGCTCGGGTCGACGCGCACCCCCTTTTGCAGGATGACCAGCACCCCTGCCGTCTGCAGCCGACGCGCGGCCATGCGGGTCCGCTCCATCAGCGGCTCCCAGTCGGCAGCCACCCGACGTGCAGCCTGCGAGGGGCAGAAGGTGGTTCCCTCCGCCAGGCCGTCGACAAGGTCGAGCAGGGCCGCTGCCAGCGCGTGGTCGACGTCGTCCAACTTGTGCGTCCTGCAGCCGTCGGAGCAGTAGCGCACCTGCTCCCAGGACCGCGCCCACTTCTTGCGCCACTCGATGGTGCGGCCGCAGCGCAGGCACGTCTTGGTGGCGCCGGGCCCGCCGCTCGGTTCGTGTCGGTTCTTCTTGTTCATGGATCCTCCACGGACCGTGGAACGGGGATCGACGCTTTGCGCATCCCGGTTGCGAATCTCCGCGAAGCCCGGCCGTGTCCGTGTTCCGCACCCAACTGGCGAAGCTGCAGCCCCGGAAGCAGGCCGGGCGCCGCTGGGTGCTGGTGCCGTACGACCAGCTGAACGACGGCATCGGGGTGCTGGCGCGCGAGCCCGCAGAACAGCTGGGCATCGTGCTGGTCGAGAGTCGCTGGAAGGCCCGGCAGCGTCCCTACCACCGGCACAAGCTTGCCCTCGTGCTCACCAACCTGCGGCACTTCGCCCTGGAGCAGGCGAAGCGCGGCGTGGCCGTGCGGCACGTGACCGGCGACAAACCGTGGCACGAGCTGCTCACCCCGGTGGTGCGCGAACTTGGTCCGTTGCGCGTCATGCGCCCTGCCGAGCGCGAACTGCGCGAGGACCTCGCGCCAATGGTTCGCAAGGGCACCCTGGTGGAGGTCCCCCACGAAGGCTGGCTCACCGACGAGGCCGACTTTGCCGGCCTCGAGGGACCGCCCTGGCGCATGGATGCCTTCTACCGCGGGGTGCGCAAGCGGACGGGCATCCTGATGGAGCACGGCAAGCCCGTGGGTGGGCGCTTCAGCTTCGACGGGGAGAACCGCGAGCCTTGGCGCGGCGCGCCAACGGCACCGCAGGAGCCGACGTTTGCCTGCGACGCCGTGACCGAGGAGGTCGTGGAACTGGTGGAACGGGAGTTCGCCGACCATCCCGGTTCGGTGCGCAAGGACCACCTGCCGGCCACCGCAGCGCACGCGCAGCAGCTGTGGGCTTGGGCACGAAAGGAGTGCCTCGAGCACTTCGGCCCCTACGAGGACGCGATGAGCACGCAGTCCACGGGGTTGTTCCACACGCGCATCAGCCCGCTGCTCAACCTGCACCGATTGCTGCCGCGCGACATCGTTGCCGACACGCTGGCGATGGATCTCCCGCTCGCGTCGAAGGAAGGCTTCGTGCGCCAGGTGCTGGGCTGGCGCGAGTTCGTGCGCCACGTGCACGAGGCCACCGACGGCTTCCGCAGGCTGCCCGATGGGCTCGGCATCCCAGAGGCCGGGCACGACCTGCCGCAGGCCTACTGGGGCAAGGCGAGCGGCTTGCACTGCCTCGATGCCGTGGTGGCAGACGTGTGGCGCGAGGCCTACAGCCACCACATCACGCGCCTCATGGTGCTGGGCAACATCGCCACGCTGCTGGCGGTGGAGCCACGTCAGGTCTCCGACTGGTTCTGGGCCGCGTATGCCGACGCATACGACTGGGTGGTCGAGCCCAACGTGATCGCGATGGCGACCCATGGTGCAGGCACGCTCATGACCACCAAGCCCTACGTGTCGGGCGCGGGCTACATCCACCGCATGAGCGACTACTGCAAGGGCTGCGCATTCGACCCGAAGCGCGACTGCCCGCTCACGCGGCTCTACTGGCGCTTCCTGCACCACAACCGTGCGTGCTTCGCCGGCAACCAGCGCATGGCGATCCCATTGCAGGCATGTGCACGGCGCTCGCCACAGGATCGCGACCGCGACGAACGCACCTTCGAGGCGCTGCACGCGGCGCTGGCGGCCGGCACGCCGTTCACGCCTGCAAACCTGCCGGGCGGCGATGCGGCGGCACCGACCCAGGGGAAACCTGCCGGCGGCAAGCCGCGGACTTCCTCGGCGCGCAAGCCAAGGGGCCGGGCCTAGGAGCCCTCGAGGGGCGGGACCAGCATCAACGCGGCGATGACTCCACGTGCGGTCCAACCGATCGTGCGCAGCCAGTTGGTGGCGCACAAACGGCGCAAGGCAGCCTCGTCGCGCCGCACCTCGAGCGTGCCGTGGCAGGGCACCTGCAGGAACACCGTGCTGAGCCAGACAAAGGCCAGCAACGCTGCGCCAGTCCAAGCCAGCGGCTGCAGGCGCTCGGGCGCCTCGAACAGCAGCAGCAGCGTGCACAGGAACTCGACGGCCATGGGCGGCAGCACCACCTTGGTGGTGCGCGGCAGGTTCGCCTGCTGCCACTCGGTGAAGCCCTGCTGCGGCACGAACGCGAAGAGCGGGTAGTGCACGACCTGCACGAACCAGATCAGGCCCACCATCGCCCAGGTGGCGGCGGCATGGACCAGCAGCAGGGTCGTGGGTTCCACGGTCTCAGCCCAGCGCCTTGAGCGCTTCCTGGACAAGACGGCCGTCGGCCACGCCCTTGTACCGCGCCATCCACTCCTTCATGAAGCGGCCGGTGTCCTTGCCGCCCGCGTAGCCGATCTCCGCCGCGAGCGCGCGCACCTTGTCCGCGACCTCCGCAGCGCCCATCTGCTTCGGCAGGTAGGAGTTGATGACCTCGATCTCCGACTGCTCGCGCGCGGCGATCTCGGGGCGACCGGCAGCAGTGGCCTGGACCACCGAGTCCTGCCGCGTCTTCACGGCCTTCTGCAGGACCGCCACCTCCTCGTCGTCCTTGAGGGCGTCGACCTGTGCGTCGATCGCCTTGCGCTTGAACTCACTCAGCAGCATGCGCAGCACCTCGAGGCGCGGCTTGTCGCCGGCCTTCATGGCTGCCTTCATGTCGGCGCTCACCTTGTCCTGGTGGGTACCCATCTCAGTTGCCTCCCTGCGGGGCGGGAGCGGTGGGTTCAGCAGGCGCGCCAGCGGCTGCAGGGGCCACGGACGGCTCCTCGCTGGGGATCAGTGCCACGGAGACCAACGTGTCGCCGTCGTTGAGGCCGATGCAGCGGACGCCCTGGGTGGCGCGTCCGATCACGCTGATGTCGCCCGCGCGCGTGCGCACGATCTGGCCGTCCTTGGTGATCATCATGACCTCGTCGTTGTCGGTGACTGCGAGGATGTTCACCACCTTGCCGTTGCGGTCGCTGGTGCGGATGTCGATCAGGCCCTGGCCGCCGCGGCCCTGGATGCGGTACTCGTCGACTGCGGTGCGCTTGCCGTAGCCGCGCTCGCAGACGGTGAGCAGCGTCTCGTTGCCGCTGCAGACGACCATGTCGCAGACCTCGTCGCCATCGGCCAGCTTGATGCCCCAGACTCCGAAGGTGCCGCGACCCGTCGGCCGGACCTCGGACTCCTCGAAGCGGATGGCCATGCCCTCGCGCGTGCCGAGCACGATGGTCTGGCCGGCACGACAGAGGTTGACGCCCACCAGGCGGTCACCGTCCTCGAGGCCGCAGGCGATGATGCCGCCCGCGCGCGGACGGCTGTACTGCTCCAGCGGCGTCTTCTTGATGAGTCCCTTCAGTGTCGCGGTCACGAGGTAACGGTCGTCGAACGCCTCGACGCGCAGGATGGCGGTGATCTTCTCGCCCTCCTCCGTGGCCACCACGTTCGCGAGCGCACGACCCTTGGCGGTGCGGCCGAGGCTCGGCAGCTCGTAGACCTTCTTCCAGTGCACGCGACCCTTGTCGGTGAAGAACAGCAGGTAGTCGTGCGTGGAGGCGACGAAGAGGTTCCAGAGGACATCGCCCTCCTTGGTCTCGGCGCCGCTCACGCCCTTTCCGCCGCGGCCCTGCGTCCGGTACTGGTCGAGCGCAGTGCGCTTGATGTAGCCCTCGCGGGTGCAGGTCACGACCATCATCTCCTCGGGGATGAGGTCCTCCGCGACGAAGCCGTTGACCTCCTCGTCGCTGATCGTGGTGCGGCGCGCGTCGCCGTACTGGGTCACCATCTCGTCGAGGTCCTGCTTGATCAGGCTGATCAGCAGCTCGCGCTCGTTGAGGATGCGCTTGTAGTAGACGATCCTGTCGGTGACCTCCTTGTGCTCCGCCTCGAGCTTCTCGATCTCGAGACCGGTGAGGCGCGCAAGGCGCATGTCGAGGATCGACCGGGCCTGGATCTCCGACAGCCCGAAGCGCGCCATGAGCGCGTTGCGCGCCACGTCGACGTTGGCCGACTTCTTGATGATCTCGACGACCTCGTCGATGTTCTGCACCGCGAGGCGCAACCCGTCGAGGATGTGGAGGCGCTCCTCGGCCTTGCGGAGCAGGAAGCGCGTGCGGCGACGGATCACGTCGACACGGTGGTCGCGGTAGCACTCCAGCAGCTGCTTGAAGCCCAGCGTGCGCGGGCGCCCGTCGACGATCGCGAGGTTGATGATCGAGAAGGTGCTCTGCAGCGGCGACAGCTTGAACAGCTGGTTGACCGTGACGGTCTCGTCCTCGACGCCGCGCTTGAGCTCGATCACGAGCCTCAGGCCGACGCGGTCGTTGGACTCGTCGTTGGCGTCGGAGACCGTGTCGATGACACCGTCGCGCACGAGCTGCGTGAGCCGCTCGAGGATGGTGTTGGTCTTCACCTGGAAGGGCACCTCGGTGAAGACGATCTGCTTGCGGCCGCGCTTCTCCTCGACGTGGTACTTGGCGCGCACCGAGACGTTGCCGCGGCCGCTCGCGTAGGCGTTGCGGATGCCGCTGCGGCCCATGATGGTGCCGCCGGTCGGGAAGTCCGGCCCCTGCACGATCTCGAGCAACTCGTCGAGGGTGACCTCGGGGTCGTCCAGCAGCTTGTGGATCGCCTTCGCGACCTCGCGCAGGTTGTGCGGCGGCAGGCTGGCCGCCATGCCCACCGCGATGCCGGTGGACCCGTTGCACACCAGGTTGGGGAACCGCCCCGGGAGCACGACGGGCTGCAGGCGTGAACCGTCGTAGTTGGGGACCATGTCGACGGTGTCCTTGTCGAGGTCCTCCAGCATGTGCACGGCTGGCATCGCGAGGCGCGCCTCGGTGTAGCGCATGGCCGCGGGGGGGCTGCTGTCGATGGCGCCGAAGTTGCCCTGCGGGTCGACGTGCGGGTAACGCGTCGTGAAGGTCTGGGCCATGCCCACGAGGGTCGGGTAGACGACCGACTCGCCGTGCGGGTGGTAGTTGCCCGAGGTGTCGCCGCAGATCTTGGCACACTTCCTGTGCTTGCTGCGGGGCCCGAGGTTGAGGTCGTTCATCGCCACCAGCACGCGACGCTGGCTGGGCTTGAGGCCGTCGCGCGCGTCCGGCAGCGCACGACTCAGGATGACGCTCATCGAGTAGTTGAGGTAGCTCTCGCGCATCTCGCGCTCGAGCAGCAGTTGCGTGATCCGGCCGCCTTCGACGGGCGGTTTGGAGTCGGTCATGGGGCCTCGGGAATCCTCGGGAGACGGGTCGGAATTCGGGCCCATTCTGGCGGTTGCCGATGCCGCTGGCAACAAACCCATGGGGCCCTGGACGGGCGGTTTCCCGACCTCAGCGCACCGCTCCGGATCACGGGTTTGGGGCTGGAAAATCGGCCTGCCGCGGGGCCGCTCCCGCAGCTAGGATCGCTGCGTCCACACTCCCTCGCCCAGGACCCACACCATGAACCACAAGACCGTCATCATCCTCTGCGTGAGTCGCGAGATCCTCGAAGGCGTCGTCGTCGACCGCAACGCGGCCTTCATGGCCACGCGCGTGTTCGACATGGGTTTCCGCGTCCGCACGGTGCAGGTGGTGGACCGCGTCGAGAGCGAGATGGTCGCAGCGGTCCGCTGGGCCCTCGACCAGAAGCCTGACTTCCTCATCACCACGGGCGGCATGGGCCCGGGCCACGACGACAACTCGCGCGCTTGCGCTGCAAAGGCAGCAGGCATCCCGCTCGTCGAGGACGCAAAGGCGATGGAGCAGGTGCGCAACGCGTACCGCCGCCTGCACGCACAGGGCTCGGTCGAGGACGCCGAGATCCACCCGGACCGCGCGCGCATGGCCATGGTGCCCAAGTCGTCGGTCACCTACGAGAACCCGATCGGCAGTGCACCGGTCGTGCAGTTCCACAACAACGGCACGACGGTCTTCCTGCTGCCAGGCGTGCCTGCCGAGATGCAGCGCTGCTTCACGCTCCACGTGCTGCCCGCGATGATGGCCCAGGGCCCGTCCACGCTGCGCAAGTCGCGCCACATCGACTACCCGGGCAGCGACGAGTCGGCCATCGCACGCGTTGTGCAGGACGTGGCGCGCCGGCACAAGGAAGTGAAGGTGCAGACGCGCTGCTACGGCCCGGACTCGGGCCCGATTCGCATCACCATGACTGCCGAGCACCACGACCCGCTCATGCTTGAGGAGATGCTCGACCGCGCGGAGATGGACTTCCGCTCGCGCGTGGGCCTCGAGATGAGCCTCAAGCACGGTCTCGTCGACCACGAAGTCGGCGACTGAGCCCGGCGGCGCAGCAGCCATGGAACCGTTTTCCGACCGGCTGCTGCGCTGGTTCGACCGCGTGAAGCGCGACCTGCCGTGGCGCCACACCCGTGACCCGTGGGCGATCTGGGTGAGCGAGGTCATGTTGCAGCAGACCCGCGTCGAGGTCGTGCGCGCACCGTTCGAGCGCTTCGTGGCCCGGTTCCCCACGCCCGCCGACTTCGCTGCAGCCTCCGACGACGTGTTGCAGGCTGCCTGGCGGGGGCTGGGCTACTACCGCCGCGCACGGCTGCTGCGCGAGGGTGCCCGTGCCGTGGTGCGCGACCACGGTGGCAGGGTGCCTCAGGCCCTCGACGCGCTGGGCGAGCTGCCGGGCATCGGCGACTACACGCTCGGCGCAGTCGGCTCGATCGCCTTCGGGCACGCGGTCCCGGCCCTCGACGGGAACGTCGAGCGCGTGCTCTCGCGCCACCTCGCACTGCGCGAGAACGTCCGCACGGCGGCCGCGCGCGCGAAACTCCGCGCCGCAGCTGCGTCGCGGCTCTGTGCCGAGCGGCCCGGCGACACCAACCAGGCGCTCATGGAGCTGGGTGCCACCGTCTGCACCCCGCTCAACCCGCGGTGCACGGAGTGCCCGGTGGCCGCGGACTGCGAGGGACGCAAGCTGGGCATCGCAGCCGAACTGCCGGTCAAGCCGAGACCGCGCGCACCCGTCGACGTGCACGCGATGGCAGCCCTCGCGCGCGCGGGCGACTGCGTGTTCGGTCGCAGGATCGAGGAGGGGTCGGTCAACTCAGGCCAGGTGGAGCTGCCGGGCGCCGGCCTGCTGGAGACCGTCGACAGTGCTGCAGAGCTGCAGCAGGTGGTCGAGCGACGCTGTGGCGCCGTCGTGCGCGTGGGAGCGAAGGTCGCCGAGGTCCGGCACGCGATCACCCACCACCGCATCACGCTCGTGGTGCACGATGCCGCGATGGTCGACCCGGGTCCGCTGCAGGCGCTTCGCACCGACGACCCGTCGGTGCCGTGGACCACCGCTGCGCGCAAGACGTTCCGCGCAGTGGGACTGCCCACGGCCTGAAATCCGTGGGTGATCGCGGCTCGGCACGCGGTTATCCTCCCCGCCCGCAATCGCAGATCCGCAGACGAGGAGTACCCAGATGTCCCTGATGACCGGCAAGAAGGTTGTGATCTTCGGCGTCGCCAACAAGCGCTCCATCGCCTGGGGCATCGCCCAGGCCCTGTTGCGCGAGGGTGCCTCGATCGCATTCAACTACCAGAACGCGCGCATGGAGAAGTCCGTGCGCGAGCTGGCCGCCGACCTGCCGGGCGACGTGTTCATGGCACCTTGCGACGTGACCGTCCCGGGCGACATCGAGAAGTTCTACGAGAAGCTCGGCAGCGAGTTCGGCCCGCTGGACGGGCTCGTGCACTCGATCGCCTTCGCCAAGCGCGAGGAACTCGGCGGCCACTTCGTGGACACCAGCTGGGACGGCTACGCGCTGGCACAGCAGGTCTCGTCGTGGTCCTTCATCGGCCTCGCCAAGGGCGCCGCTCCGCTCATGGAGGGACGCAATGGCTCGATGATCTGCCTCAGCTACTACGGCGCCGAGAAGGTGGTCACCAACTACAACGTGATGGGCGTCGCCAAGGCGGCGTTGGAGGCGTCGACGCGCTACCTGGCGAACGACCTCGGCCCGCGTGGCATCCGCGTGAACGCCATCTCGGCCGGACCGATCAAGACCGTGAGCGCGATGGGCGTCTCCGACTTCAACTCGCTGCTCAACACCATGGCCGAGAAGGCGCCGCTGCGCCGCAACGTCGACCAGGCCGACGTGGGCAACGCAGCCGTGTTCCTCCTGTCGCAGCTGGCACACGGCGTGACCGGCCAGACGCTCTACGTGGACGCCGGCTACAGCATCATGGGCGCCTGAGCGCCCGCGACCGCGTCACGGACCGAGGAAGGCGGCGATGCGCCGCCGCTCGTCGTCGGACAGCTTGCTTCGGTCCTCGCCAGCGGCGGCCAGTGCCCGCTGCAGCAGTGCCACCGCTGCCGTGCGGTCCGTCGCGGCGCGCAGGTGCGCGAGGTTGAGCAGTGCGCCGACATGGCGCGCGTCGCGCGCGAGGGCGCGCTCCCATGCCGCTGCGGCTCCATCGTCGCGGCCGGCATCGGCCAGCATGTTGCCTGCATCGAACTCCGGCTCGGCGTCGGTGGGGTGCCTTGCAGCCGCCTCGGCAGCCGCTTCGAGCCCGCTCTGGAGGAACCCGTCGGCCTGCGTGCGATCCCCTGCCTTGCGGGCGAGAGCCGCCGCACGCGCGTAGGCGCGGTGGATGCCGTACCGCGCCTCGAGGTTGTTCGGCTCGTGCCCCACGGCCTCGCGGAAGGCCCATGCTGCCGTGGTGGCGTCCGTGGCGGTCTCCGCCGTGCGCAGCATGCAGATGCCGTAGGTGAAGCACGCCTCGCCCTCTCCCGGGCCCTGCACCGCCACGCGCAGCCACTCGCGCGCAGCCCGCTCCTCGCCCAGCCGGAAGCGCCACGTGCCTGCAGCGCGGTAGAGGGCGAGCCACTCGTGGTCGAGCGAGGCAGGCGGGTTGCGCAGCAGGGCCTCGGCTCCTTCCGCAGCGGCACTCAGGTGCAGCGTGGCGGCGAGGAACACCCCGCGCAGCCGTGCGACAACCGGGTCCTTCGGCGCCAGCGCAACCGCTCGCAGCGTCTCGCCATCCGCTTCCTGCTGCAGGTGGAGGTCCGGCGGGTCGGTGCGGCGGGCGCGCACGAACAGGCAGTTGGCGAGCACCGCACGGGCGCGCGCGCACGCAGGGTCGCGGTCGAGGGCCTGCCGGGCGAGTTCTTCTGCCCCCTCCAGCCGACCCGCGTCGAATGCCTCCACCGCGCGGTCCGCCGTGACCTGCACGTCCTGCCGGCCCGCTGCATCGAGCGTCGCGGCCTCGGGCAGCGCACGCGCCATCTCCACCGGGTCCGGTGCGGTGCTCCTGCAGGCAGAGAGACCCGCTGCGGCAAGGAGGAGGACGTGGCGCACGTGCATCGCCACATCATGCTCTGGCCCCGGTGCCGGGCAAGGCTACGCTCTGCCGCCCACTGCGCCCCGCGCCCAGGAACCTGCCGATGACGTCCAACCCGCTCAAGGCCCGTGCCGCCGAACTCGCCGCCCGCGTCACCGCACTGCGCGCAGAGCTCGGGCGCATGGTCATCGGGCAGGAGGTGCTGATCCGCGACCTCCTCACCGGCGTGCTTGCAGGCGGTCACGTGCTGCTGGAGGGCCTGCCCGGCCTCGGCAAGACCCTGCTGGTTCGTTCGCTCGCACGCGGCCTCGGCCTCGACTTCTCACGCGTGCAGTTCACGCCGGACCTCATGCCCTCCGACGTGACGGGGACCCTCGTGATCGAGGAACGTCAGGGCGAACGCGCGTTCCGGTTCCAGCGCGGTCCGATCTTCTCCAGCCTCGTGCTGGCCGACGAGATCAACCGTGCGACGCCCAAGACGCAGTCGGCACTGCTGGAGGCGATGCAGGAGGCAAGCGTCACCGTGGCCGGCACCACCCACCGGCTGCCCGAGCCGTTCCACGTGGTGGCCACCCAGAACCCGATCGAGCTGGAGGGCACCTTCCCGCTTCCCGAAGCCCAGCTCGACCGGTTCCTCTTCAAGCTGGAGGTCGCGCAACCCGCCGTCGAGGCGATGGTGCGCATCCTCGACTCCACCACCGGCAGCGCACCGGAGGACGTGCGGCCGGTGCTCGGTCCTGCGGAGGTGTGCGAGTTGCAGTCCATGGTGCGGCAGGTGCTCTGCGCCAGCCACCTGCTGCGCTTTGTCGCCGAACTGCTGCAGGCGACCCAGCCCGGTGCCAAGGGCACCGGGAAGTACGTGCGCTTCGGGGCCAGTGCCCGCGCCGGCCAGGCCATCGTGCTGGGAGCCAAGGTGAACGCACTGTTGGCGGGGCGGCCGGCGGTGGAACGTCAGGACCTGGAGTCCTGCCTGTTGCCCGCCCTGCGGCACCGCGTGCTGCTGAGCTTCGAGGCCGAGGCCGAGGGGCTCCGGGTGGCGGACCTGCTCCCGCAGTGGACCGCGGCTGCCGAGACGGCGTTGCGCTAGACCGGAGACGCGGTGCAGGAACGGTCGCGGTCGGGGCAAAACGCCCGTACCCCGCCCCGCCCGCGTCCCAGAACGGTCACTTGAGGGGCCTTGGCCGAGTTTTCTTCGGCCTTTGGAAACGATTTCACGGCCCGATCGTCCACTGGATGCATGGGACGAGAGGTCCCGGCTGCTCGCGGCACCTGTCTGCAGGGATGAGTGCCGCAGCTTTACGAGAGGGCATTCGCAGCCGAGACCCTTCGAGTGGCTGGTGGTCCTGGGAGAGGACCACCAGCCGCTCTTTTTTTCCCGCACCGGTCCTGGCCACGGAAGTGTCGATGTCGGCGGTCTCCGACTTTCTTTCGCACGCACCCGGCCTAACCTCGCCGCGGCCATGAAACCCAGCACCGAGGCGGACCGTGCCTTCCTGCAGCAGGCGGACGCCCTCATGGAGTCCGTGCAGGCTGCCCTCGACCGCTTCGACCCCGACGAGCTGGAGGCCGACACGGCGGTCGGCGTGCTCAAGATCCGGTTTGCCGACGGCCAGACCTGCGTGATGAACCGACAGACGGCAGCACACCAGGTCTGGCTGGCGTTCGGCGCGAGCGCCTGGCACTTCACGTGGGATGCAGCCCAGGGCTGCTGGACCGACACCAAGGGCCGCGGCGAACTGCGGTCGGTGCTGGCGCGCGTGCTGGGCGACAAGCTCGGGCGCCCCGTCCCCCTCTGATGGCCCCTCTGAGGATGCGACTCAGCCCGTGGTGCGGTGCGCGGACTGGGCTGCGCCCGCGAGCGGGAACCGCATGCGGAACGTGGTTCCCTTGCCAGGGGCACTCTCGACCTCGATGCGACCGCTGCAGGAGCGCACGAAGCGCTCGACGGCAACGAGGCCGAGGCCCGTGCCCTGACCGATCGGCTTGGTCGTGAAGTAGGGATCGAACACGCGCGCCGCCACCTCCGGCTGCATGCCGCAGCCCGAGTCGGTCACGTCCAGCACCGCTTGTCCCTGCTCGACGCGCGCGTGGAGCTCGATGGACCCCTGTCCCTCGATTGCCTGCCGCGCGTTGATGACCAGGTTCCACAGCGCGTGCTCGAGGCCACGCGGGTTGATGCGCACCGGGAGGTCCTCGTCCGCGACGCGGCAGCCGATCTCGATGCTGCTGGGCAGGATCTGGCGCGCGCGGTGGTGGAACGAGGCGAGCGCGGCGCCGAGGTCCTGCTCGACGAGGTCGCCGTCCCCTGGGTGCGCGAGGCCCATGAGCTGGTCGAGCAACGGCTTGGACTGCTCCAGCACCTCGCCGATGAGGCGGAGCCGGTGGCCGCGCTCCGAGGTCTGGCCGAGTTCGGCCATGGCCACGTGCCCTGCCATCACCTGGTGCGCGTTGCGCAGCTGGTGCGAGACGAGTCCAGCGAGGTCGCCAACGGTCTCGACGCGCATGGCATGGCGCATCAACTTCTCCTCCTGCGCCAGCTGCTGCTCGATGCGCGCCCTGCTGGCGCGGTTTTCCGACGCGTTCTGCAGCGCGCGCTGCAGGACGGCGTGCACGAGGGCGCCGCTGAGGGCGCAAGCGAGGACCACGGCAGAGAGACTGGCGCTGTGTGCCCAGAGGGCCTCGGGGTCGACGAGGTCCACCACGAGCGTCCAGTGCGAGCAGAGCAGCAGCGTGGCGACCGACGCCGCCGCGACCCCGAGCCCGGCGAGCGTGCCGAAGGCCGTGGCCGCGAGGAGGGCGAGGATGGGCTGCACGTACCAGCTCGCGGCAAGCGCACCGCGCGGCCAGCTCACCAGCAGGGTGCCGAACAGCACGCCGAGCAGGAGCAGCAGGCCAGGGGTGGCGCCGGGCCGGGCACTGCGGAAGCCCACCCAGGCAGAGGCGCCGCAGAAGGCTGCCATGACCAGGAAGGGCGCAGCCGTGGCCTCGCTGGCGAGGTCGAAGAGGCTCCCCCCGAGCACGGCGACCAGTGCCACCGCGTAGAGGAGACAGGCGACGGCAAGGCCCAGGGAGACGGCGCGCAGCGCCGAGGCGAGGCGCGCAACCAGCGCGAGTTCCTCACCCTGCGCCGCGGCGCCGGGTGCACCTGCATCCGAACGTTGCTCCATGACCGCCACCGCGCACGACCATAGGGGAGCAGGGCACCGTGCGCGAGGTCACGGCCGAAGTTCGGCTTCGGGCGGTTCGACCTCCACGCGCACGTCCGCGCCCGTGACCGGGTGGCGGAACGCGATCCGCCAGCTGTGCAGCAACACGCGCGACGGGTGCTCGTTGCCTCGCGCCCGCCAGCCGTACTTGCGGTCGCCGGCCACCGGGCAGCCGAGTGCAGCGAGGTGTGCGCGGATCTGGTTGCGCCTGCCCGTGTGCAGCGTGCAGTGCACGAGCGCGCCGCGACCGCGCCGGTCGATCACCTCGTAGTCGGTGATCGCCTTCTGGCCACCGCGCGGGACGACCTCGACGCGCCCGTCGCGCTCCAGCAGCTGCGACTCGATGCGACCCGCCCGCGGGTTGGGGGTGCCGGAGACGAGGGCGAGGTAGGAGCGCTCCAGGTCGTGACGCTCGAAGATGGCCTCCATGCCCGCACGGGCCTGCGGCGTGCGTGCGACCACGAGTGCGCCGGTCGTGTCCTCGTCGAGGCGGTGCACCGGGAACAGCGTCTGTCCCACCTGGCTGCCCGCGAGGTCCACCACCGTGGGTGCGCGGCGGCCCGGGGCCTGGACCACCAGGACGCCAGCGGGCTTGTCGACGACGAGCAGGTGCTCGTCCTGCCAGACGATCTTCACTTCGCGCACGCAGCCACTGTAGTCGACGGGCAGGCGCGAGTCGCGCGGGCGGATGCCGCGCGAGCGGGTCAGTTCATCAGCAGCTTGAACTGCTGGATCTTGCGGTACAGGGTCGCGCGGCCGATGCCGAGCAACTGTGCCGCCCTGCGCACGTTGCCCCCGGTTGCCACCAGCGCGTGTGCGAGGACTTCCTTCTCGACCTCCTCGAAGGGACGGATCGAGGACTCGTCGGCAGCGTCGCGCGCCGCGCTCTGCTTGGCTGCCACGACGGGCACGGCCTCGGCCTGCTGTGGTGCAGCAGCGACGTGGGTGCTGTCGATCGCGTGGCCGGCGGCGCGGAGGAACGCGTTGCGGACGACGTGCTCGAGCTGCTTCACGTTGCCGGGCCAGCTCATGCTCTCGAGCTGGGCGATGGCAGCGGGAGTGAAACCTGCCGAGGTGTGCGATGCGGATCCCTGCAGGTCGGCGAGGATGGACTCGGCGAGCAGTGGCAGGTCACCCGTGCGCTCGCGCAGCCCTGGCACCGTGAGGGGCATGGCGTGCAGTCGGTAGAACAGGTCCTCGCGGAACGCACCGCGTGCGACGAGTTCGGGCAGGTAGCTGGTCGAGGTGACGAGGATGCGTGGCGCGGAGACGGCGTTGCGTTCCTTCAGGTGCTTCACCAGGACGCCCTGTGCGGGCGGCGTGAGTCGGTCGACGTGCTCGAGCAGCAGCGAACTGCCGTTGGAACGCGCGATCGACTCCGAGACCTGCTCGGCCGTCGCATGGGTGCAGTCGAGCGAGTGCAGTGGCTTGTTGGACCTGCGGCTCTTGCAGTGGATGACACGGGCGGCAAGCGACTTGCCGCTGCCGCGCGGCCCCATGACGAGGACGGGCACGTCGGTCTCCGCAGCGCGCGACAAGCCGGTCTGCAGGCGGCGCACGACGGGACTGTTGCCGACGAGGAGCGAGCCGTCGCGGATGCCGTCGACAAGCGACTCGAGCTGCATCACCTGGGCACGCGCACCGGCGAGTGCCTGTGCCATGGACAGCACGGCCTGCAGGGCGTCTGCCGTCGCGTCGGTGCCGATGGTGCAGAGGAAGGGCTCGACTGCACCCTGGACGGTGCCGGGCGGGGTGAGCAGCACTGCGGGAGCGGACGTGGCAGGCGAGGTCCACCCGGCCGCGAGGTCCGCGTGGACGAGGAACAGGTCGACGGTCCCGAGTCCCGCCACCTGCGCGGCAGTGGCCGGGCTGTCGACCACGCTGGTCTGGTGGCCGAGGCCAGCGATGCGCTGGGCGAACTGCTGGGCGGAGTCGCCGCTTGCGATGACGACCACGTGGCCGCTACGGCCGGTCGCGGTCAGGTTCCCTGGTGCGGTTGCGATGCTCATGGTGACATCGCTCCATCGGCTTCGGCCTACGCACGTATGAAGCCATCGTGACCGGCGCCACGAACGCGCCATGCCACCGTTCGTGGCCCGACCGGATTCTGGCGACGGTCAGGAGCCCATCAACCTGCGGGTGAGCTCGTCGAAGTCCAGCGAGGCGATCTCGTCGACGCGGATCGGGGGCAGTTGCTTGAACTTCTGGTACTCGTCGATGCTGCTGAGCTCGACGTAGTCGCGGGCGGTCATACGCTCGGGATGAGAATCGCGTTCCATCAGCTGGCGCTCCGTTGCAGAAGCAGTGCGTTCGAGGGTCTGGCGGGCCCGGTGGCAGATCGAGAGCGTGTTCTCGAGGTTGGCGCGGATCCGCAGCAGGCGGTCCTCGTTGGCACCAGGAAGCTCAAGACTCTTGCTGATCTTGGCAATGGCGACTTCCAGCACCGCGATCAGGCAGTTGAGCTTGGTGTTGAGTCGCGCCCGGTACTCGGCAGAACCGAGCGTTTCCGGGCGCGAGTCATGAGGACCGGGGTTGGAGCCGAACATTGGGGATCCGGGGGGTGGATCGAGCGGGGAGATCCGGGGGGTGGATCTTTGGATCAGGGACAACTCACGAAGAGCACGCGGCGTGCCAACTCACCGGAGCGGCCGTGGGAAATCGGCCCCGCGTCAGGCACCGTTGCCATGGGGTGTTTGCATCGGCGCGCCCGGTCCCGCGCACGGACCTGTCGTAAGGCGCAGGGGGTCGAACGTCCTGTGGCTCGGACCCAGCGTCTGGAGTTCTGGACGGTGTCTGGCCCGTGCGACGCCTGCACGGGCGTCTGGCCTTCCAGACCAAGGGGCCGGAGGAGCGATCAGTTCCGGGCGACAGCCTGGCGGTAGATCTGCTTGGCCACTGCGTCGAGGCGCTGGAGCGCGCCGCTGCCTGCGACCGTGAACGTCGTGTCGCCCTGGCCGAACCAGTAGACACGCTGGGCAGGGTCGTCGTGGTACGCGATCGTGTGGGTGCGCGTGCCCTGGGGCTGGATCAGGTTGGGGAACACCTGCAGCGGGCTGGGAGCACCCGGGGCCTGCACGACGAAGAAGGCATCGATGCCATCGGTGTACGTGAGCACGAGGCTGCGCGCGCCGTTGAGCGGGTCCTCGGCCACGTGGGTGCGCTGCAACGCGTACTCGCCCACCTGCTGGTCGAGGCGCGGGTGCACGAGCAGGTTGCCGTCCTGGTCGCCCGACTGCAGCGACTGGATCCCATCCGTGGGGGATGCATGTGGCACCAAGGTCATGCGCGGGCGCCAGTTCCAGTCCGGTGGCATCGCCGCCACCTCGGTGACGGGCTGCACCGACTGCACCTCGAGTTCACCGAGCAGGCGGATCTGGCGGTCGAACTGTCCTGAGTACAGGGGGCGGCCGGTCTGGACGTCGAGTTCCAGCAGCCAGATGGGCTTGTCGTCGATCCGCGGGTAGACCACCACACGGCGCGTGGTGCGGCCAGCGCGGACCCCGTTGCCGAAGTCGTGGAGGGTGTAGTTGCGCGCGGCTGCTGCTGCATCGCGCACGCGGAACGAGCCGTGTTCGTGGAACAGGCTCGCGTGCTTGCGGTAGGTGCTGCGCCACTTGGCCGCAGCCTCGCTGTCAGGGGCCACGCCGACTGCGGCGACGAACTCCAGCTGGAAGGGCGGCGACATCGTGCCGTCCCCGACCACCACCAGGCGTTCCTGCACCGAGGAGAGGGCACCCGAACCGTCGAGGAAGCGGCGCACCTGCTGCTGCTCGTAGGCACCCTGCGTCGGGGCCTGCGCCAGCAGGGCAAAGGTCACGTCGCCGGGGCCTGCGATGCGGGGTCCAGCTGCCGTGCCGCCCTGGCTCTGCGCGCCTGCCACCTGCAGGGCCACCAGGCCCAACGCAAGCGCGAGGGCGCGCGCGGGCTGGAGCAGGGCTGCCGGGCTGGGTTGCATGGGACGATTTGGGCGCAAGACGCTATCAGACAGAGAGTTGAGCCGACAGGGGTGGTCGTGGCCTCACGCCACCCATCGACCGGACCGACCGGTCAACCGTTGCCTCCCTGGCGCAGGACAGCCACGGCAGACCAGTCGAGCGCGGCCGGGACCTCGGCCACCCGCTCCAAGACGATTTCGACCGAGTCGTAGGTTCCCCCCGAAACCGGTCGATCCGAGGATTCGCGCAGGAAGACCGCCACCGCCACGCCGGCGACGAACACCCCGGCGACGGCAGCAAGGCGGCGACGGCCAGCCGCAGTGGCAGGCGTCCAGCCCGGGGCCCGCTGCGAGGCGCCTGCTGCATGCAGGTCCGCGCGGACGCGCGACCACAGCCAGTCGGGCGCCTTGGGGGCGTGGCCGAGCGAGTCGCGCAGGGGCGACACGGGCTCGGCGATCTCCACCTCCGCACCGTGCGGCAGGGCGGGACCGCGCAACTCGCGCGCGAGCAGCCGGCCCGCAGCCGAGTCCTGCTCGAGTGCCTCGAGTGCATGGTCGAGGATGCCCTCGAACACTTCCCGGCGGCGCAGCGCCGCAGGCGGCTCGACGGCAAGCGCCGTGCGCAGCCAGCGCACCTGTGCGCGCGCCTGCGTGAGCCGCTGCGCGCACGAGGCGCACTGCGCGGCGTGGGCAGGCTCCGAGGGCTCGCAGGCATGCATCTCGAGTTCGCGCAGGAATGCGAGGCATTCGCGCCAGGCGGGCCGCTGTGGGGACGACGGGTTCATGCGGTTTCCTCCGCCGCACTGCCGCCCGCATCCATGGGGCGCAGCGCCGGGAACGACTCGCGCAGCACCTTCTCCATCGCGAGGTGGGCGCGTGCGAGACGGGACTTCACAGTGCCGAGCGAGATCGCGAGTGTCACCGCGATCTCCTCGTAGCTCATCTCCTCGAGGTAGCGCAGGGCGAGGATGGCACGCAGCTTGGGACTCAGCATCTGGATCGCCTGCTGGACCTGGTCGCCGGTCTCGCGCACGACGCTGTGGCGGTCCGGGCCGTCCGCGGGATCCATGGGCTCGTCCGCCATCGAGTCGAAGGCATGGCGCGTGCCCAGGTACTTCGCGCCGCTGCGCGTGCGCTCGCGACGGCGGTGGTCGATCGAGCAGTTGACCACCATCCGGAACAGCCAGGTGCTGAAGAGCGAGTCGGAGCGGAACGAGTCCAGCTTGCGGAACAGCAGGCTGAAGCTCTCCTGCACCACGTCCATGGCATCCACCGTGGACCCCGTGATGCGGTAGGCGATGGCGTGCACGCGGTCGCGGTACTTGAGGAACAACTGCTCGAAGGCCTGCTCGAACGCGTCGCTGTCCACCCGCCTGCAGGCGGCGATCAGCTCGGCATCGGGGTCGCGCAGGAGTTCCACGCTGTTCCGACGCGGGCGGACCGGGGCAGGTTCCCTCGCTCCCTCACCCTCGGGACGACCACAACCGCCGCTCCCGCCGGGTGTTCGGGCGACCATGGCGTCCGTCTAGCCGCCCGTGATCGTGGTGACGCCGCCGGGGAGGACAAAGGTCCAACCGATGGTCTCGGGACAGCTCACCCCGCACTCCAGGTCGTTGCAGTCGTCGCACTCGGCGTCGACCACGTGGTAGATGGTCCCCTGCGGCGAGTCGCCGGCCTCGTTGAGCTCCAGCAAGCAGATCTTGTTGGAGCCACCGCCCGCGAACGGGCGCACGGCAGCGATGCTCTGGACGGCGAAGCGCGTGCCCGAAGGAACCATCGTGGCGATGGTGCCGCGCAGGTCGAACAGCTTGGTGCCGGCGCGGATCGAGCGGCCGCCGATGGTCGCGTCTGCACCAAGGGTGCAGGGGAGCAGGTGCTCCAGGACCGCGGTGGAGGTCAGGGGCAGGGAGATCGTGTACCAGCGACCCTCACCCGCCACGTCGCGCGAACGCATGTGGATCGCGCCTGCGGAGAGGAGGTTGAGTCCCACCAGCGGGTAGCCGGGCACGTGGACCCACGGCTGGAACGAGGTCATGAGCGAAGGGTCCCCCATCATGCGGAACATGAGGTGGAGCCAAGTCTGCTCGCCCTGCGTGTTGGGCACCGAGGTCACCACCACGCGCATCTCGTGGTCCTGCACGATCGGACCGGTGGGACGCCGCGGCTGGCCATGGGTGACGACCTCGATGAAGTCGCCGTGGCCGTCGTGGTCGGTGTCCGCCTGCTGGTGGTTGGTGAGCACCGCCCACTCCACGTCGTCCGGCAGCATGTCGTCGTCGCTGTCCGCGAGCGGGTCGCGCGGGTCCGCAGCCAGCTGCATGCCGAGGTTGCCGTTCGCCACGGGCACCGAGGATGTGCCGAGCAGCACCAGCGCACTCAGCGCCGACGCAGCAACCAGACACGTGGAGACCTTCGTTGCCATGGAGGGGTTTGCAGGCTACGGCACCCAGATAGTCCGCATGGTAGGTGCGGTTTCGGGTTGCCGTGGAGAAGGCGAGGGGGACGTGCGGATTCAACCAATCGGCGCGCAACTCGGCAACCGGTGCCCGTTTCCGCCCTTGCGACCCCGATGCACTGTGCAAACCTGCGGCTGGCGTCGCGCACGGCACGAGTTCGAGCAACGCCTGATGCCATGGGCGAGTGCGCCGCGGTTGCTGTGCACCGGCTCGGACGGCCGTCCGAAAGGGGCTCGCATGGTTGTCCGCCCCTCCCCCCTCGGCTAAGAAGGTCCGCTCGCCTGCGCCCGTAGCTCAGCTGGATAGAGCGTCGGCCTCCGGAGCCGAAGGTCAGAGGTTCGAATCCTCTCGGGCGTGCCATCTTCCCCCGCTGCCGTGGCCGTCCTCCACTACACCCTCGACGTGCGCCAGCCGGGTCGGCGCCGGATCGCCGTCACCCTCGAGGCGGACCGGACCGCCCTGGGGCTCCCCCCGACGAGCCCGACGTCGGGAACCGAGGCCGAGGCGGTGCTGTTCCTCCCGACCTGGACCCCGGGCAGCTACCTCATCCGCGAGTACTCCCGGCACCTGAGCACCGTCGAGGCCACGGACGCGGGCACCGGCGGCCGGTTGGACTGCGCAAAGGTCGCAAAGAACCGCTTCCGGGTGCGGCTCGGCCCGGACACCGACCGCATCTGCCTCCGCTACACGGTCTACGCCCACGAGCTCTCGGTCCGCACCGCGGACCTGACCACCGAGCACGCCTACTGGAACCACGCGTGCGTCCTGCTGTGGCCGCTTGGGTGCGCCGACACCGCGGCACGCATCGCCGTCCTGCACCCGCCCAGCTGGCAGGTTGCCACCACGCTTCCGCAGGCAGCAGAAGATGCCGTGGACGAGCAGGACCGGCAGGTCTTCGTCGCGCGCGACCTGGACCACGCCGTCGACACTCCCGTGCTCACAGGCAGCCATCTGGAGCGCTTGGAGTGGAGCGTGCACGGCATCCCCCATGCCGCGGTCTTCGATGGACTCGGCCCCGTCCGCCCCCCGGCGCGGCTCGTCGAGGACCTCACCAAGGTCATCGAGCACAACGCGACCGTGTTCGGCAGCAAGCTTCCCTACGACCGCTACCTGTTCCTCTGCCTCTTCAGCGACCAGGGTCATGGCGGCCTCGAGCACACGGACTCCACCACGTTGCTCGGAGCGCGCACCGACCTGCGCGGCGGACGCGACTACCGCGAGTTCCTCTCCCTCGCCGCCCACGAGCACTTCCACGTGTGGAACGTGAAGCGCATGCGGCCGGTGGAGTTCTGGTCGTACGACTACGAGACCGAGAACCACACGCAGATGCTGTGGCTCGCCGAAGGGTTCACTGCCTATTACGACGACCTCGTGTGCAGGCGCGCGGGCGTGCACACGGTGCAGGAGTACCTCGACACCCTCGCGCGCACCTTCACCAACCTCCTCAGCGCGCCGGGCCGCCACCGGTACTCACTGTCGGACTCCAGCTTCGACGCGTGGATCCGCCTCTACCGTCCGGACGAGGACTCGCGGAACTCGAGCCAGAACTACTACGGCAACGGCTCGCTCGCCGCACTCTGCCTCGACTTCGCGATCCGCAGTGCGACCCAGGGTGCCAAGTCCCTCGACGATGCCGTGCGCGAGCTCTACGAGTCGACGCACGGGCAGGGGCGCGGCTACACGCGCAAGGACGTCGAGCGGGCCCTTGCCGTGGGCGGCGACCTGTCGGGACTGCTGGCCTCCCTCGTGGACCGCGGGCTCGACCCGGACTTCGACGCGGTGCTGCGCACCCATGGCTTGCGCCTCGTGCTCCGCGACCGCAACAAACCGTGGCTCGGCCTCTCGCTCAAGTTGAACAGCACCGAGGTCGCCTTCGTCTACGACCACAGCCCGGCATGGGAGTCGGGCATCGCCCCGGGGGACGAACTCATCGCGATCCAGGGCATGCGGATCACGGAGACCAACCTCAACACCGTGCTGCAGTCCGTTGCAGACATCGGCAGGCCATTGCGCGCCATCACTGCCACGCGCGGGCTGCTGCAGGAAGTGTCGCTGGTGCCGGTGGAACACCCCTTTGGCGTGCCAGCGGTCGAGTTCGACCCCGATGCCACGCCTGCCGCCTGCGCACTCCGCAGCAAGTGGCTCGGCGACGACGTTTCTGCGCGCTGACTCAGACGCCAGCACTGCGTGCGTGGGAGCCGTCGCAGAAGGGGGCCTTCTGCGTGCGACCACAACCGCACCAAGCCACCGTGCACGGGCTGTCGAACACGACCTTGAGCGGAGTCACGTCGCTCCCCCGGTGCGTGCCGTCGCACAGGGGATGGCGAGCACTCCGCCCACAGCGGCACCACGCGTACTTGCCGGGTTCGAGGTGCTGGACCAGCGGTCCACACGGCGTGCCGTCGCCGCGCGGACCAGGTCCACACCCCCCGCCACCACCCCCGTCTGCGCTGCAGCCTCCCATGCCCACGCTCCCAGCGCGCGTCAGCGGAAGCGACGGATCACGCCGCGCACCACGCCGCGCACCTGCACCTGGTTGGTGTAGATGGGCTCCATGGAGGAGTTGGCGGGCTGCAGGCGGATCATGCCGTTGCGCTCGCGGTAGAAGCGCTTGAGGGTGGCTTCCTCCTCCTCCAGCACGGCCACCACGATCTCGCCGTCGCGCGCCGTCTCGCGGCGCTCGATCACGACCAGGTCGCCGTCGTCGATGTGGTCCTCGATCATCGACTTGCCGCGCACGCGCAGCAGGTAGATGTCGTCGCCCGTGGGCACCAGGTCGCCGAGCCGAACATCCTCGCGGTCCTCCAACGCCTCGATGGGGCGACCGGCCGCGATCATCCCGAGGATCGGCAGCGAGGGCATGCTGGCAGCCGCCGTCTCCTCCGCGTCCGGGTCCCACAGGATCGCAACGGCACGGGCCTTGGCCTTGTCGCGGTGGATCGCACCCTTGCGGGTCAGCTGGTTGAGGTGCTCGTGGATCGTGATCTTGCTCACGCCCAGTGCCTCCGCCGCCTCCTCCAGGGTCGGGGCGATCCCGTGTTGCTTCCGGTAGTCGCGGAAGAACCGCAGCACACCGATCTGCTTTTCCGTGAGCATCATTTCCATCTGAGAGCCTCGCAGGTTTGGGAGAAGTTTGGCGAACAGGCACCGGACCCGCCAACACGCTCTCCGAGAAACACGGTCCAGAGCAACGGTGTCCCGGCCAGGGCGGGTCGGGTGGGTGTGCTCACCAGAAGATGGCCACCGCCACGCAGGCGACCATGAGCAGGCCCGCGCCTGCAACCTCCATCAGCTTCTGGATGCCGGTCATGGGCTGCCACACCTCCTCGTCGGCGGCCACGGCGGCTGCGGGTGCCCCTCCTGCTGCGCCGGCAGCCCTTGTGGCACTGGGCAGCGGCACCACCACGTTCACGGCGCTCGGACGAACGACGGGCAGGACGCGGAGGCGTGCGACCGGGGGAACGGGGACGGGAGGAACCGAGACCGGGACCACCGAGACCGGTGCGGCGGCCGCATTCGCGGGGTGCTTCGAAGCCAGTTCGTGCGGGAGCGCGGTCGCGACCGTTGGCACCACGGGCTCCAGACTGGGGGTGCCCTCACCGAACAAGGCCAGCTGGCGACCGGAGTTTGCGGACGCTCGGCGGCGCGAGCCACGCACCGGGGTGCCGGTGGCGGGGCGGACGGGGGTGCGGGCGGAGGAAGCGAGCTGGGTCGGCGCGAACTGCATGACGGTCACCTCGTGGTTAGCGTTACGTTCGGTAGGTTAGGGATGCGTTTGGCTAACGCCAAGCGAATACTCCAGATTTTCTCCACAAGGGCGCCAAGGCCGGGCCGCGCAGCCCTGAGCATGGGGAGCCCGGTCGAAAATCGCCCCGGGTCGAGGGGTTCCCTCGCGTTCCCGTCCCGAGCCACCCCCACCATGCGATCCGCCACCGCCACCCTGCGCGCCGAGCATGCCCTCCTCCGGGAGGCTCTCGACGCCTTGGCCGCCGTCGCCGACCACGTGGCACAGGGGGGCGCGTTCCCGGCCGCGGACTGCGCCCTGCTGCTGCGGTTCTTCCGCGACTTCGTGGGTGCTGTCCACTGCCGCAAGGAGGCCGAGGTGGTGCTGCCGGCGCTCGCGGTCCACGGCAGCGACGCACAGGCGGAACTCGCGGGTGAACTGCTCGCGGCACAGGAGGAGGCCGCGCACCTGCTCCATGCGCTGATCCTGTTCTGGGAGCCGCACGGCAACCTCACTCCGGAAGAACGTGCGTCCTTCGTGCAGACGGCAGGCCACTACCGTGCGCGCCTGCTGCGCACCGCAGACCTCGAGGACCGCGAACTCCTGCCCTGCGTGGACCAGGTCGTGCCCGCGGACGACCGGCTGGACTGGGGCTCGTCCTTCGATGCGCTGGAGGCCGTCGGACCAGACGCGGCACACTGGCGCGCCCAGCTCGACCCGGTGCTCTCGCACTGGCGATAAGCCGCGGACGCGACTTGTCTCGACCTGCCACGGGTGCAGAATCCACCGCGCAACGGCACCGCGCGGTCAGCGAGCCCACCAGCTCGGCGGCGCCCGAGGACCCTCCATGCTGCTCCGCCTTTCCCGCCCCCTCGTCTTCATCGACTTCGAAACCACGGGCCTCAACGTCCTGCAGGACCGGATCTGCGAGCTGGCGTTCGTGAAGGTGCACCCGGACGGGAACCGCGAGGCCCTCGTGCAACGCGTCAACCCGGGCATGGAGGTGAGCAAGGCAGCGACCAAGGTGACGGGCATCCACACGATGGACGCAACCGGCCTGTTCTGGGGCCCACCCCTCAAGAAGGTGGGCGAGAGGCTCACGGCCTTCCTCGCCGACTGCGACATCGCCGGCTTCAACTCGATCTCCTACGACGTCCCGCTCTGGTTGGCCGAGTGCAAGCGCCATGGCATCCCCTTCGAGATGAAGGGCCGCGCCCAGGTGGACGCGAAGGTGATCTTCCACACCAAGGAGACGAGCTGGGACCGCTTCCTCATGGGCCCGCGCAACCTCGGCGCAGCCGTGCGCCACTACTGCGGGCGCGAGCTCGAGGGAGCGCATGCGGCCGAGGCCGACTGCCACGCGACGGTGGACGTGCTGATGGCCCAGCTGGAGCGCTACCCCGACCTGCCCCGCGACGTGCAGGGCCTCTACACCTGGTGCGACCGCAACTCGAGCCGCGAGGACGACGAGCAGCCTGCGCGCAGCATGAGCGCGGGTGGCTGAGCCGGCGCCGATGGGCTTCGTTCGCACCCACCGCTTCCGCTTCGGGGACATCGACCACGCAGGCGTCGCGTACTTCCCCAACCTGCTGCACCTCTGCCACTGCACGTTCGAGGACTGGTGGGCCGACGGCGTGGGCACGAGCTACCCGGTGCTGATGCGCGAGCACGACCTCGGGTTCCCTGTCGTGCACCTCGAGTCGGACTTCTTCCGGCCGATCCGGTTCGGCGACGACCTCGACGTGCACCTGGCCGTGCTGCGGGTGGGCAGGTCGTCGGCGGAGTTCGGCTACTGGATGACGCGCGCGGGCACCGACGAGGTGATGTGCCGCATGCGCATCACGACCGCAGCCGTGTCGATGGCGACGCTGCAGAAGCGCGAGATCCCGGAAACGTGGAAGCAGCACTTCGATCGCTTCCGCATCGCCGAGTCACGGTTCCCCACCGGACGCTGACGCGCACGTCGCAAGGCGAGACTACGCGGGGCCGAGCGGCCGGAAGTCGCGCGGGAAGAACCCGCTGGGCGGTGCGATGCGCACGCCGAACACCGCCTCGACCGAGTGCGTCGTGAGCGCCTGCTCGGGCGGCCCGCGGTGGGCGATGCGACCGCCGTGCAGCAACAGCACCTCGTGCGCGCAGGGCCCCAGCAGGTTGAGGTCGTGGGATGCCACCAGCAACGTCGCGCCCTGCGCGGCCAGCGTGGTGAGCAGCTGACCGAGCTGGAGCGCATGCTCCACGTCGAGGTTGGCGGTGGGTTCGTCCAGCAGCAGGATCGAAGCCTGCGTGGCGAGCGCGCGCGCCACGGCGATGCGCCGCAGCTCGCCGCCGCTCAGCGTGGTGACGGCACGGTCGGCAAAGGCAGCCGCATCGACGGCGGCGATGGCGGACTCGACAGCTTGTCGGTCGGCTGCGGAGAGCAGCCCGAACGCGCCACGGTGCGGGTGCCGGCCCAGCTCCACCAGTTCGCGGCCGGTGAACTCGAACGGGCAGTCGACCTGCTGCGGCACGAGGCCGAGGCGCAGCGCGCGTGTGCGAGGCGCGAGGGAAGCGATCGGCACACCGTCCAGTTCGACCGTGCCCTGGTGTGGCGCAGTCAGACCGCTCAGCACGCGCAGCAGCGTGGACTTGCCCGAACCGTTCCGCCCCGCGAGCAACGTGACGGTGCCGGGCCGCAGCTCGAGCTCGGCGCCGTCGAGCACTGCACGGGTCCCGTGAACCAGCCGCACCCCATGGCAGCGCAACGTCATCGGAGCGACTCCCCGCGCCGGTGCCGCGCCAGCAGCCAGAGGAAGTAGGGGGCGCCGATCGCGCTCGTGAGCACGCCGAGACGCAGGTTGGCGTCGGGCGGGGCCATGCGGCACGCGAAGTCGGCGAGCACCAGCAACAGTGCGCCCGTGAGTGCCGATGCGGGCAGCAGCACGCGGTGCACCGGACCCACCAGCAGGCGCGCAATGTGCGGGACGACGAGCCCGATGAAGGCGATGCCGCCCGTGTTCGCCACGGTGGTCGCCGTGAGCCCGCATGCGACGAGCAGCAGCAGCCTGCGTGTGCGCGAGGCGTCCACGCCGAGGCTGTGCACGGTCTCGTCCTGCAGCGTCAGCACGTCGAGGTCGCGCACGAAGGGGACCAGCAGCGTGCCGAACAGCAGTGCGCCGCCCCCGGTGATGGCCACGTGTTCCCACGTGCGCGCGTCGAGGCCGCCCATGAGCCAGAACAGCACCGACGAGCTCGCGGTGTAGTTGTCGAAGCGGAACGTCACCACGAACGACGTGAGCGCGCCCGTGAGCGTGTTCATCGCGATGCCGGCCAGCAGCAGTGCCGTCACCGAGAAACGTGCCCCGCCGCCTGCCAGCCCGAACACGAGGGTGGTGACGAGCAGCGCACCGGCCATGGAGAGCAGCGGCACCGACAGCACCGAGGCGGTGGCCCAGCCGAGCACGATGGCGGTGGCCCCGCCGAGCGCGGAGCCTGCCGCGGTTCCCACCACGTCTGGCGAGGCAAGCGGGTTGCGGAACGCGGCCTGCATCACGGCGCCAGCGAGCCCGAGTGCGGCGCCGCCCGCGAGGGCACACAGCAGCCGCGGCAACCGGATCGTGCCGACCACGAACGCATCCGCCCCTGCAAGCGGGTCGGCGAGTCCCAGAAGAGCCAGCAGGTGCTGGATCACCTGCGCGGCACCGGGACCCTGCCGGGCCACCGTCAGGTGCACCACTGCTGCGCCCAGGACGAGCAGTCCGAGCACGGCGAGCGCAGGAGCTGCGCGGACGCGGCTCACGGACGCCCCCACTGGTCGAGCGTGCGACCGACCAGTGCCGCAGCTTCCAGCGCATGGTGCGAGGTCGAGGACAGCAGGGCCCCCGGCACGCACACGACGCGGCCCTGCTGCACGCAGCGCAACCGCGCGAGTGCAGGGTCCTGACGCATCCACGCGAGCTCGTTGGCCTCGCTGCCGACGTCGCCGCTGACGACGAGCGCGTCGGGGTCCCAGCCCAGAACCTCTTCGGCATCGAGCCTGCGGAAGGCGCGCACGCCGTGTTCTGCCGCGAGGTTGCGCGCGCCGGCGAGCCGAAGCAGCTCGTCGACCAGGGATCCGGTGCCAAAGGCGTGGTAGCCGCCGTCGATGGTGAGCAGCCGCCAGCTGCTGCGCGCCGGCGCGGCCGTGCGCAGCAGCGCCTCCCGGTCGCGCATGCGTGCGACCAGTGCAGCGGCCTCGACCGCCAGCCCTGCTGCCGCGCCGATCGCGCGGATGCTGTGCTCGACGTCGTCGAGCGAGGCAATGTCCGGTGTGCGCACGACACGGATGCCGCAAGACTGCAGCAGCTGCTGCGTCTCCGCACGGGTGAACGGGTCGGTGAACACGAGGTCGGGGTGCGCCGCGACCAGTTGCTCGGGCTCCGCGCCCACGAGCGCGAGTCCCCGTGCCTGCTCGACGGCGGCGCTGTAGCGGCCGTCGGCAGCCAGCACGTGGACTGCGGCAAGTCGTTCGCGCGGGGCGATCTCCAGCAGCACCTCGGTGCTGTGCACCGACCCAGCCACGATGCGGACCGCGGGCACACCCTGCACCGGGACCACCGTGTCCGCGGGCACGCCGGTGCGTCCGGCCCAGGCCGCGGCTGCGGTGAGCACGCCGATCAGCCCGAGTTCGACCGCAGAGCGCACGGCGCGATCATCGGCCCTCGTTGCCCTCGGGCAACGGGAAGCCTGCCGGGAGCCCAGGGTCTTGTTGCTCCTTGCGCTCCTCGAAGGGCAGGTCGGCGAGGACCAGCGCCACGTCGCGCTCGGCGCCGCCCTCGGCAGCCCGGACCCGCAGCGCCACGGGGGTGCCGCCCATCCGGCTCGAGAGCAGCACCTGCACGTGGTAGCCGTTCTTGACCGCCACCCCGTCCACGGCCAGCAGCACCTCGTCCTTGGCGATGCCGGCCTGGCCGGCAGGGCTCTTGGGGTCCACCGCACGCAACCTCGCGCCGGGCCCGAGGTGGGCCGGGTCGATGCCGATGCCCAGCCAGGCACGGTGCAGGGTCTCCCCCTGCTTCATCCGCTCCAGCAGGGGTGCGATGTCGGCAATGGTGGCGCAGAACCCGATGCCCGAGTCGTACCACTCGACCCCTGCATCGCGCCCGGCAGGCGAGAGCGGCACGGCCACGCCCAGCGCGCGCCCGTCTAGGTCGACCACCGCGCCCCCGTAGTTGGCCGGGGAGACCCACGCATCCACCTGCAGTGCGCGGCCAAATTGACGCGCGACCGCGGACACAATGCCTGCATGGCACGTGGGCTCGCCGGAGCCGAACGTCCGGCCGAGCACGAGGGCCCACTGCCCGACGCGCACGTCCTTGGGCGCCACCCAGACGGGGACCGGCAGGTCGGCGGCCTCGACCTTGAGCAGTGCGAGGCCCCGGCTGGTGTCCTCGCCTGCCCGGCGGGCCGGCAGGGTCCGCCCGTCGGCGAGCGTGACGAGCACGGTGGTCGGGTCGGAGTGCAGGGCAAAGCGGGAGCAGAGGATCCAGCCGTCGGCACTCAACACCACCCCGGTGCTGCGGCCCTGGGCCTGTTGGAACCCGGGCAACGCGAGCGGACCCACCTTGGGCTTCGGCTTGGGCGGCTCGGCAGGCGGCTGGTCCGGTCCCGGCTCGGGAGCAGGGTCGGGCTTGGGTGCCTCCTTGGGCGGCTTGGTCTCGTCGGGTGCCATGCCGTCCCCGGGCGCGCGGTCCTGCCCGAACTGCCGCCGGGTGCCACCGTAGGTCTCGATGGCCACCACGAAGGGCGCGGCCTTGGCGAGGGCCGCCTGGATGCGAGGCTGCAGCTGCGAGAACTCCCTCGGGTCCTGCTGGCCCACGGCAGGGAGCGCGAGGACAAGGATGCCCAGCAGCGACCGGGAGTGGCGACTCATCGCGGCTCCTCCAGCGCCAGCGTGGCTGTCTTCACCGCGTCGCCACGCTTGAACGTGACCGTGACCTGCTGGCCCGGCGCGTAGCGCTGCAGGACGTCGCGCAGTTCCTTGCAGGTGCGCACCGCATAGTCGTCGACGCGCACGACGAGGTCGTCGGCGCGCAGCCCGGCTCGCGCTGCAGGCGAACCAGCCACCACGCGGTCAACGTAGGCAGGTGGCGAGGCGCGACCACCCTGGTCGAAGAGCACGATGCCCGTGAACACCGGACGCACGGTCTTCTCCACCATGGCCACCTGCCTCCCGAGCACGTACTGCTCGAGGTAGGGCAGCACGTCGCGCGCAGGGACGGCAGCAGACAGCTTGGTGTTGGTCTCCTTGCTGTCGAGCAGCCGCGCGTTGACGCCGATCCAGCGCCCGTCGAGCGTGAACAGGCCGCCGCCGTAGTGGCCTGGGTTGTTGGATGCATCGGTGAGCACCAGGTCGCCGTCGTACTTCACGTCGCTCAACCGGTAGCGCAGTGCCGTGTTGGCACGGCCCACCACGATGCCGAAGGTCGCACTGAGCTTCTCGCTGAACTCCGCGAGCCGGAAGCAGTTGCCGATGGACACGCAGGCATCGCCAGTGCGGAAGGCCGGCTCGGTGCCCGTTGCAGGCCAGACCGGCGCGAGCGGGAAGGAGACGTTGGCCGGGTCGATCTTGAGCAGCCGTACGCCAAGGCCAGGCATCTCGGGCAGCAGCTGGGCCTCGTGGACCGAGCCGTCGTGCAGCACCACGCGCGTTCGACCTTCCTGCAGCATCACCTGGTCCAGGGTCAGCACGTGACCTTGCGCACTCACGACGATGCCCGACGCATACGCCTCGATGGTGGCGATGCCCGAGGCGCCGTGCACCTTCACCACGCTGGGCAAGAGCCTTTCGACCAACTGCTCCAGCTCGGTGCGGGGTGCGCGCTCGGAGAAGGCGTAGGGAGAACTCGTCGCCTCGCCAGCTGCAGCCGCGCGGTCGAGTTCGGCACCCTCGACACGCCAGCCGTCCTGCAGCCTGCCGTCGTGCAGCACGCGCACCGAGCGCCCGTCGTGGGCCACGTGCACCTCGCGCAGCACCTTGTGCACCGGGTCGCGCAGCACCCAGCCGGCGGGACGCCCGTCGTCGTGGACCAGCACCTCCATGCTGCCCTCGCCAGCCAGCTCGAACCTCCACGCCGGCCTGCCGAACACGTGGGTGCCGCCGGCGAGCAGCGTGCCCCCCAGCCGTTGCGCGAGCTCCGGTGGCGCGAGGAGCATCGGGTTGGCGGCGCGCTCGCGCACCAGCAATGCCACGTCCTCCGCGGACCCGCTGCCGAGCACGCGACCGTCGACTTCCACCACGAGTTCGTCCCCGCTGCGCCGCCAGCGCAGGCTCTGGTCGCCACACACGATGCCGAAGGCAGCAGGCGTCACCGTCGCCGTGCCGGCAGTGCGCCACCGGGCAACCACGGCTGCAGCTGCCGCACGCCGGTGCGCGCGGCTGGCAAGCCGCTGGTTGGCCGAGCCGTCGCGCGACGAACCGGTGTCGAGCCGTGCAAGCTGCACGAGGGCCTCGCGTGCTGCCGCCGCCCCCGCGGGGCGCCAGGCGAGCGAGACCCACGCGCCCGCAGGCAGCACACCGATCATGGTCGCGAGCTGGTTGGCGCTGCGGACCTCATGGCCGTCGAAGCGCAGCAGTTCGTCGCCGAGCCCGACACCCGCCACGGCAGCCACCGAGTCCTTGAAGAGCTGCTGCACGAACACCGCACGGCGGCTGTTGGCACCGGGCTCCTTCATGAACCAGGCACTCATGTCGAGGGTGCCGTGCTCGGCATGTCGCCCGGACATCAGGTCGGCGAGGAAGTTGCGCACCTGCGAGGCACTGATGGCGAAGCCAACGCCGGCGTTGACGCGGCCGCGGGCACCGACGCTGATGCGGCCGTTGATGCCCACCACCTCGCCGCGCTCGTTGAACAGTGGGCCACCCGAGTTGCCGGGGTTGATGGGCGCGTCCACCTGGATGCAGTCTGGGTAGACGAGCATGCGGTTGCCCTGACCCTCTTGGTAGCGGTGGGTCGCGGAGACGATGCCGAAGGTGACCGTCGGCGTGAAGTCGGTGGCGAGCAGGAAGGGATTGCCCATCGCCAGCACGGTCTCGCCAGCGAGCAGCGCATCGCTGTCGCCGAGCGGACGCCATGCGAACTCGGTCCGTCCGGGCTCGGCGCGCAGCTTGAGCACCGCAAGGTCACTGCCGGGGTCGATGCCCAGCACGTCCGCGAGACGCAGCTCTCCGTCGGGCAGGCCGACCTTCATCGGCGCGTAGTGGCGCGTGCCACGCGGGTGGTGCTCGTCCTTCCACGCCTGCTGCCAGGCCGCCACCCACAGCTGCTGCTCGGGCTCGGTGGCCTCCGGGTGCGCGGCGCGCCACTGCGAGAGCTCCTGTTCCGGCGGTGCCGGGGGCTCCGGCAGCACGTGCCTTGGGTCTGGGTCCCCCACCACGTGGTAGTTGGTCAGGACGAAGCCGGCCGGGTCGAACACGACGCCGCTGCCGCCGCCCGCGCCCTCGAGCTTCATCACCGCGCAGACGGCAGGGGCACACAGCGCGACCACCTCGGTGCGACGCTGCTGCTCCTGCAGCACGAGATCTTGTGGTTGCTGCGCCGCGAGTGCGCTTGCGAGCACCAGCAATGCAGGGGCCCGGGCTGCCTGCATGGCGCGGCTCACGTGCGGACCACGCGCGCCTCGGCAAACGCGCACAAGTCGCCCACGTCGAAGTTGGCGCCGAAGTCCACCTCCAGCGCGAGCGACTTCACACCCTTGGCGGGCAGCGCGATGCGCTCGGGCGGCGTCTGCTTCGTCACCGCCGTGCGCTCGAACAGCACCTTCCCGTCGCCCAGCACGCGGAACACGGCATGGGCCTTCGGTCCGCCGCGGTCCTCGATCCCCACCACCGCCTCGAAGGTGTCGTAGCCCCCGTCGAGCTCGTAGGTGAGCCGCGTGCGCGGGACCATCACGAGCCCGCGTGCGTACTCCTGCCCGCCGAGGCGGATGCCTGGCCCCATGGGCGAGCGGTCGGCGGTCCACGGCCAGACGCGGTCCATCGCAGGCACCTGCTCCACCTTCGGCGTCAGTGTCGACAACCAGAGCAGCCTGTCGCTTGCGAACTCGAGGGCCTCCACCGATCCGGCGGGCAATGCGACCTCGGCACCCTCGTCGAGCCGCATGGTGAGGGCTTCACCGACCTCCACCAACTGGCCGTTGAGCACGAGCCCCTGCGGGCCTTTCACGCGCACGCGAGGCATCGGCAACGGATCCGGTGCGAAGCCGGTCGACTTGCCGAACACGATGCCTGCGAGCGAAGCGCTCTCGACCTGGTAGTCCTTGCCCTGCAGCTGGAACGAGACCTTGCCCTCGGGGAACCCGTTGACGGTCACGCTGAAGCGACGGACGGCGTTGTCGCGCAACACGTACAGGTAGTCGCGCGTGTCGGCAGGCTCGCTGCGGTCGGCAGCCAGGGTGCCGGTGTCCGCCATGGTCTCGTTGCGCACGAGTCCGATCGCGGTGCGCGGGACCGCGACCTCGGTGCCGGTGGTGGTCTTCAGCACCACGCGCTTGCCGTCGGCGTCGTCGGTCATGGCCACCACGGGGAGCGTGCCGCCCGAGCGCAGCAGGACACGGAACACCACGGGTTGCGCCTGTGCCGGGACCGTCGCGAAGCGCACCGAGGCCAGTTCGTCGACCTTGCAGCTCCACGGTGCACCGCCCATCGGTGTCACCTGCGCCGTGCCGTCCCGGGCCACCCGCAGCAATCCCATCGTGGCCGTGCCGTCCACCTTGGCCACCGCGCCCTGGAACCCCTGCGCCGCGACCGTCGCGCCGAGCGCGAGGACAAAGAGGCTGCCACCGAGTGCGCGCACAAGGCTCACGAGGTCACTGCTTCTTCGAGGTGCCAAGACGCTTGTAGTACTCCTCGAGCATCTTGCGGTACTGGGGCGGAAGGTTGGTCTGGACCTCGGACTCGATCTTCTCGCGGTCCTTCTGCTTCATGTCACCCCAGCGGTCCGCCACCTTCTTCACGTTCTCGAGGTTGCCGATGCGCGCCTCGCCCTCGGGCAGGCTGCTCTGGTCCGCGGGGTTGGACGACGGACCGTTGCCGCTTGCCGCGCCGGACGACTGCCGCTCCATCTGCTCGAACATCTCGATGAGCTCGTCGAGCTTGGTGACGAACTCCTTCTGCTTCTCCTGCGTGGGCTTGCCGGTCTCCTGGTGGCGCAGGTCGCGGCCCACCTTCTTCATGCCGTCGGCAAGAGTGTGCAGCGAGGAGTCGAGCTGGCGGTCCAGCTCGGCGGCACGCTGCGTGGCCACGGCGCGAAAGCGCTCGCTCGCGTCCGGGAACCACTTGAGGAACGAGCGGTACAGCTGCACCGCGAGTTGGGGGTTGGGAACCTCGGCGACCGCCTGTGCGTAGAAGAACACAACCTCTCCGTCGAGCGCGGTGCGGTTGGAGCACGTGCGCAGGAAGCCCTCGAGAACGTCCACTGCCTGCGTGGGCTCGTCCGCGTCGATGAGCAAGCGGGCCAGCTGGTAGCGCACGTGGGCCGCAACCAACACGTGTGCGTCTGGGGTGAGCAGCCTGGTGAGCTCGAGGGCCGCACGGGGGTCACCGCCGTCGGCCAGCTCCATTGCCTTGCCGTATGCAGGCACGAGTACGCGCACCATGGACTCGCCTGCGCGCGCGGGACCGGCCTCGGCCGCGTCCTTGGCATGCGCTGCAAGCTGGTCGGGGGTGGCACCCAGCTGCTGGAGCGCCGCGGCAAACGCCGCGGGGTCGAACGGACGGAACGGCACCGTCGGGTCCTGCTTCGCCACAGGGGCGGCCGGAGCCGGCTCCTGCGCGCGCAGGCACGCAGGTGCGGCGACCTGAGTCGCGAGGAGCGTGCCTAGCACCAGTGCACTCGCAAGACGCTTCATCGGCCGCCTTCCGCCTCGGTCTCCTGGTTGAGCTTCACCGCGAGCTTGCGCGTGAGGTCGCGCACCTTCGCCTGACGCTCCGACAGGTCCTTCGCCTTCGCACGGGCCTCGTCGGCCTCGCGCTGCTCGGCTGGAACCGTCGTCTCGTACTCGGCAGTGCGCTTGTTCACGCGGTCCTGCAGGTGACGGATCATCTTCAGTTCGGCGCTGATCGGGACGAGAGGTGGCTGACCGCCACCTGCGCAACCCATTCAACCACCCTCCCTGCGCTCGATGTTCTTGCGCAGGGCGTCGATGAGCAGGGCCAGCGTGTCCTCGATCTGGGCCTGCCGGGACTGGACCACCGAGCCACTGTCGTTGGCACGGACCATCTTCGCGACGGCATACAGGTCGTCGCGCAGTTCGGTGACGATCTCGGGGAACACGGCCGTGGTCCCCTCCTCGTCGAGCAGCTTGAGGGCGTCCGCGGCCTCGACGCCGAGTGCGAACTCGCCTGCGCCCACGTTCTGGCACTTCTCCACCAGGCTCGCGGGGAGGTTGCCGTCGGCCGTGAGCACCTGTTTGCGCGTGCTGTCGACGACGGCGGTGAGTGCGGTGAGCTCCTTCTGCTTCGCCAGCATGGCCGTGAAGCGTTCCTCCAGCGCACGCAGGATCTCGTCCTGCAGCTGCTGACGCAGCTGGGCGAGGGCCTCGTCAAGCTCGTCGCGCGCGGCCTCCAGGTTCTCCTTGGCGTCCTGCTGCTGGCGCTTCGCGGGCTTCTCCTCCTTGAGCTGGCCGGCAGCGGCCTTCTGCTTCGGCACCGCCTGCTGGACGTTCTTGCGACCAGGCGTGGGCTTGGCGCCCTCACCGTTCTCGTCGCCGGCCTCGTCCTGCTCCATCTCCTTGGCGAGCTTGTCGGTCTCGGCCTGCGTCTGCTCCTGCTGCTTCGCCTGCTGGTCGAACGGCAGCTTCAGCAGCTCCCGCTTCGCCTCCTCGGCCATCTTCTCCAGCTCGGCCTGTGCCTTCTGCAGCTGCTCGATGGCCTGGTCCTGGTCCTTGAGCGACGACTCGGGCTTGTTCTCGCCGAGTTGCTGCTGCGCCTGGCCCATCGACTTGGAGGCAGAGCCAGCAGCTTGCGCGCTCGCGGGCTTGGACTCCGAGGGCTGTGCAGGCTGGCTCTCCCCGGGCTTCGCACCCTCGGGCTTCGGAGCCAGCTCTTCTGCCTTGCGGTCGAGTTGCTCCAGCTCCTTGGCCACCTGCTCGGCCTGCTGCTTGAGCTCACCCTCTCGCTTGGCCATCTCCTTGGCGGCCTCGGGAGCAGCGGACAGGCCGGCTTGGTTCGCCTGCGCCCGCAGGTCCTGCTGCGCCTTGAGGATCGCGTCCACCTTGGCCTTGGCCTCGGCCACTGCCTGCAGCTGCTTCTGCAGGTCCTCGGCGCGGGCTGACGCGTCCTTCTCCTGCGTCTGGTCCTTGGCGAGCTGGTCGACACGGTTGCGGTAGCCCTCGAGCCGCTGGATCTCCTCCAGCAGCTTGGCGAGGTCGGTGTCGCGGTTCTGGAGCAGCTCGAGCAGCTGTGCCAGGTCCTGCCGCACCTTCTTCATGCCCTCGAGGGCCTCGTCGTAGCGCTCACCGTCGAGCAGCTTGCGGATGTCCGCCATCGACTCGTGCAGCCGCTTCTCGACGACGAACTTGTTGCCGAGGGACAGCAGCTTGCTCTCCTCCGGCTTGGTTGCCGCGAGCATCTGCTCCATCTTCTGCATGCGCTCGTGCAGTTCGCGGAACTTGGCCCGCGCCTGCTCCTGCCGCAGTTGCGGCGGGTCCTGGGCGCGTACGCCTGCCGTGAACGACGGCGCGAGCGCGCACAACGCGAGCGCGAGCACCATGGACATCCAACGCATCATGGTCAGCTGCCTTCCCGGTGGCTCACTTGCCGCCACCAGACCTGGGTTGGCTCTCCTTGCCCGGTCCGGGCCCGAAGAGCGAGTCGAGCGTGTTCTTCAACGTGGTCTCCACGTCGAGGATCGCACGGTCCTCGAGTTTTATCACCCCGCGCAGGTCCTCCAGTAGGGCCGCCAGGGTTTCCGCCTGCTCCATCCGCTGCAGCACGGCCTGCAGGCGCGCCACGACCTGTTCGATCCCGGCTGCAGCCGCCGCGCGCACGGCCTCGTCACCACCGGTGGCGAAGTCGGCCACCTGGCGCGCGGTGCGGGGGAAATCGTCCTTGCCAAGGCCCGTGAGCGGCACCGTGATGGCGTTCTCGATCTCCCGGACCTTGGCGGGCTCGATCAGCCGGTTGTTCTCGTACTCCAGCAGGATGCGGCCGTAGGTCTCCGCGACGAAGGCCGAACGACGTCCCAGCGATGTCTGCTGGCGGGACACGGCGCGCAACCTTGCCTGGGCGGCCTTTGCGCGCTCGTCGGCAGCCGTCGGGTTGAGCATCTCGCGCACCTCCAGCAGCACGGTGCGCTCCTCGTCGAGGATGCGCTGCAGCTCCATGCGCTGCTCGACCTGGCGCCGGCGCAGCTCCTCGATGAGCTTCTCGCGGGTCACGACACGGAAGACCAAGGTCTCCGCGAAGCTCTGGTGCGGCTCGCCCGGGCCGAAGTTGTCGCGCGCACCGATGCGAAGCGAGAGGTTCATGCCGGGACGGACGAGGTTTGCCGGGTCGTTCTCGTCAGGGCTGCCGTTGATGCGCATCAGGTCGACGAGCACCGTGGTGTCGTGCCGCACCGCACCGGCACCGAGTGCAGTGCCCCAGGCGACGGGGGCTGCCTCGAAAGGCCGCTCGGCAGGCACCTCGGGTGCGGCCTGGTCGGCGGTTGCCTCCAGGACGGTGCGGTACTCGGCCACGAGCGAGCGGAGCCCGAAGTCGTCCTTTGCGCGCAGGTCGCCGGGCAGCCGCGCCTGGGCACAGACGAGGGTGCCGATGCCGCGCAGCTTGAAGTCGAGCTGCGGCGGCCGGTCCTCCACCAGCCGCACCTGGAGTCGCGGGGGCTGGCCGGCACCGAGCTGGTCGCGGTCGATCACGTCCACCACGACGAGCATCGACTGGTCGGGCTCCAGCGCGCCCGAGAAGCCGTGCACTGCACCAGCTGCATCCGGTGCGTCGAGCGTCATGGCCAGCTTCTTCTCGTCGGCACCGAGGAGGAAGGCGTCGGTGAGCGGCTTGTGGCTGCGGCCGCGGAACTCCAGCCGGCCGCCGCGAGGCACCCTCAGGTCGCCCTCGGCGGCGCCAAGTTCCTCGGGCTCGCGCTCCATGTAGGGAGGGAACACGAGGCGCACGGAGAGGTCCTCGATGCGCGGGCGCTCGACCACGTCGACGAACAACGGGTCGGAGAGGCCGTCGCCGCCCTCGACGCGAAGCTCGACGCTGTCGAGGACGGCATCGAGGGTCCAGCTGAACTCGCGCGGCCCGGTCATGCTCATGGGCTCGACCCCGCGCTCACCGCCTGCGAACCCGTACGAGACGAATGCCTGGTCGGGCACCGGGCCGTCGACCACGACACGGACCGTCAGGGAGTCGCCCTGCGGCATGCGCACGCGGGGTCCTGCGTCCACGAACGTGAAGCGTGTGTGGCGCGGCCACTCGGTTGCGGAGAGTGCGAGGTTGCGGGCGGCCCAGATGCCGAGCGAGCCGGGGTCGACGAGAACCCACGCGCCGAACACGGCAGCTGCGCCGCAGAACAACAGTCCGTTGCGCCGTGCGCGCCCACGGTCCAGTGCAGTGGCCAGCTCGACGGCAGGCAGCCGCGAGCGCACGTCGTCGACGACAGCCTGCATGAGGGCAGGGGACTCGACGGCACGCGCGCCCTGTTCCAGCGCGCGCTCGAACTGCACCGAGCTGATGAGTGCCTGCTGCAGCTGGGGCTGGCTGCGTTCGAGGGCCAGCGCGAGTTCGTCCTCGCCCAGATCGACGCGCATCGGCCGCACGAGCCGGTCTCGCACGATGCGCACGACCAGCACGGCGAAACCGAGCAGCAGCACGGCACGGAAGCCCACCTCCAGTCGCAGCATGCGGTCGACCAGCAGCGTGAGCAGTGCGTAGCACGCCAGGGCGGCCCCGAGGGCGCCCAACGTCTCGACGGCAATGGCACGCCGCGCGGCGCGGCGCAGGCTGCCCAACCGTTCTTGTGCCTCGCGGAAACTCACAGCAGGTTGAACCTCTTGCGCAGCAGCCACTCGAGGGTGAGGGCTGCGAGCACCAGTGCCAGCGTCGGCCAGCCGTCCCACAACGCATGGGGCGTGCGGAACGTGTCGGTCGTGCTGCGGGAGCCGATGCGGCCCACTGCGTCGAGCAGCTGGGCCGGGGTGTCGAACAACTCGCCGCCGGTGGCGGCTGCAATCGCGGCCAGCTCGGCGCGGTCCATGGGACCTTCCTTCTCGAACTGGGCGGGCACCACCTGGAACGAGGCCTCGACCTCGCGCCCCTGGCGAAGGATCGACTTCACACGGTGGAACCCGGTGGCCGCAGGGCGCCACGTCGTCTCGTAGGTGCCGGGCAGCTCTGCAACGGGCTCGAGGCGCAGCGCCTCGGCTGGCTGGCCCTCGCGCTCGAGGGTCAGCTCGACGAACTCCTGCACGAGCGGCTGGAAGGTCTCGTTCTTCGCCTCGACGGCGATGCGCATGGCCTCGCCCAGCTCGATCTTCTCGTCGCCGAGGAGGATGCGCATGCGGCTGTTGCCCGCGTTGAGCCGGCCCTCGAAGAGCCAGCGCACGCCCTTCACCCAGTAGCGGTTGTAGGCGGCCTCGAAGAGCGAGCGCCAGCGGTAGCTCTCGTCCGTGCCCTGCCAGATCACGCGGCCCGCGCCCACCGGCTGCATCGCCATCAGGACCATGCCGCGGCCCTCGCGCTTCAGTTCGGGGTTGCCGTGTTCCACGAGCACGGTGGCCGCGGGTTTGGCGCGACTCACGGGGAATGCGAAGTGGAAGCCCGGCAGGCGGCCCCAGAGCAGTTTTGCCTCCTCGCGCGAGTCGGCAATGCGCGTGACCTTGGCGCCGATGCCGTCCTCGCCCTCGGTGGTGAGCGTCCACGGCCACGGCCGCGGGAACGCATAGCCGAACCCCACCACCTGCCGTTCGGCGCGGCTGATGTCGCCCTGCACCGGCAGCAGGTTGGCGAGCGGCTCGGTGGCGGCACCGGGACGAAGTGCCTCGAGGGTGAACTTCTCGCCCGCCACCCACCACAAGCCGCAGCCGCCCTCGACCACGTGCTTGGCCACGTTCTCGCAGAACGACTTCTGCAGCTTGGAGCTGTCCGGGTCCACCAGCACCACGACGTCGTAGACGTCGAGCGCCTTGCGGTCTGCGGGCAGCTCCTTGACCTGCACGTCTGGGTCGCCGTCCTGCGGGAAGTTCTCGTCGGCGCTCTGCAGCCAGCACGACACGTCGATGGTCTGGTCGCGCATCAAGAGGTTGCGCAGGATCTGGTACTCGTGGCTGGAGCCGCCTGCGACGAGCAACACGCGCGTGCGCTCGCCCAGCACCTCGACCAGCGCCGACTTGTGGTGGCGTTCCGCGGAGGCGGGCTCGCCGGATGGCGGCTCGATCTCGACGCGGTAGGCGAACCGGCCCACCTCGTCGGAGGTCACGTTGCTGAACTCGACCGGGACCTCCCCGCTGGTGCCGCCAAGCTGGGCCTGTGTGGTGCGGACCACCGAGGTGGCGCCCTTCTCGTCCGTGCGCACGAGGCGGACCGCCACGCTCATCGGCTCGTAGCCCTGGCTGGACACGAACGCCTTCAGCTCGAACGGGTCCTTCTGGAACACCTTCTCGGGTGCCTCCAGCCGGCTCACCGACACCGACTGCGTCTCCGACGGGTCGCCGATGCCCAGCACGAACGTGTGCGGCACCTTGCCCTGGTTGAGCAACCGTGCCACCTCGGCTGCCTGCGGACCTGCCGTGCGGCGCCCGTCGCTGAGCAGCACCAGTGCAGCAACCTCCGCACTGCGGCTGCGGTCGAGGGCACTGCGCACGGCAGCACCGAGGTTGGTGGCACGGCCGGCTGCGTCGAGCCGGGCAAGGTCGATGCGAGGCGGCAGTCCGGGTTGCTGCGGCTGCGCGGGGTCAGCACCCGCAGGAGTTGTTGCTGCCACCGTGGGCAGCATGTCGAGGGAGCCTGCGAACCCGTAGGCCTGCAGCTGGTTGGCGCTCCCGAGCACGCGCGCCAGCTGGCCGTCACCGGCCTGCAGCAGCGACTTGGCGAGGTCCATGCGCGTCGCGGACGGAAGGTCGGTGACCCCGAGGTCCTTCCATGCCTGTGCAATGCCCTGCACGCCGTCGCGCCGCCATGCGTCGCGGTGCGTCATCGACTGCGACTGGTCCAGCAGCAGGATCGTGTGGCCGGGACGCGTCTCGCGGCGCACGGCAACGAGGTTGGGCTCCAGCAGCAGCAGGATGGTCGCGCCCACTGCGACGATGCGGAGGAAGGCGAGGACGGCGCGCTGGAACGGACGCAGGGTGCGTGCGTCGCGCTTGTAGACCGCCACCACGAACAACAGGGCCAGTGCGGTGCCCACGAGCACCAGCAGGCCCATGCCACCGGTCGGGAAGCTGCTGAACTCGACCTGCAGCTCGGCCGTCGGGTCGATGTCGAGCCCGAGCCACGAGGCCAGCATCCGGAGAAAGTCCTGCATGGTGCACTCCCGCGGTCACCCGCGGCGGAACCTCCACGCGAACAACGACTCCAGCAACAGGCCCACCAGCAGCAGCGCGGCCAGCAGACGCCAGGCCTCGCCGGCGCCGCCCGCGGGCCCGAAGGGTGCGTTCTCGTCGGCCAGCGTCACGCGGGCCTGCAGCTCGGGCGGGTATGCCTTCTGGAATGCGCCAGCCGCCATCCGGGCGAGGCGGCCCTCGTCGAGCGGCACGTTGCGGCTGAAGACGCTCACCTCGTTGCCGTCGCCGTGCGTGCGCAGCTCCAGCTGGAACCCGCCCAGCGTGGCGAGGTCGGCCATCGGCACCGTGAGTGTCAGGGGCGCAACGGCGTCTGCAGGGGCACCTGCCGGCAGTGCCCCAGCGACTGCAGTGAACGTGCGTTCGTCGCCGTCGCCGCCGAGCGACCTGACCACGGCATCCGGCTGGTGGCGTGCCGGGTCGAGGGCGAGGACCAGCGAGCCGTTGGCCTCCAGGTTGGTCCGGGTCGTGTCCTGGAGGCGCGCGGCAAATCGGTGCACCTCCTGCAGCACGATCACGTTGGCGTAGGTCTCGGGCCAGTTGGACCACTGCTTGTCCGCAGTGAACCCGAACTGCACCACCTCGCCACCGCTGCCGAACGGCTTCGTTGCAGCCACCACCGGGCCCTCGCCGTCGCGCACGCGCATCAGGGCAGCGACGCCATCCGAGGGCTTCTCGACGATCGGGAGCCAGCGCTTCATGCGCACCGCGCCCGCGAGCAGTCGCTCCAGCAGTTCGGGGAAACGCGCCGCGATCGGGTGGTCAGGACGAGCGAGGAAGAGCGGCTCTGGCCGGTCGGGGTCGCCGGCCTGCTCGCCGTAGGCCGCAGGCAACAGTCCTTTGCCATCGCGGTGGAGGCGCTCGGAGTAGCGCACCGGGTCCACCTGCGCACCGGCGAAGAACACCACGCCGCCGCCGCCGGTTGCGTACTGCTCCAGCTTCTCCACGTCTGCTGCAGCAGGGGCAGCGACGTTGCACAACGCCACGAGGTCGAAGGGCGCGAGGTCCGTGTCGCGCAGCGCGTCGTCGCCCACCACCTGGGCCTCGATCCCCGACAGGGCCTCGCCCCCCGGGTCGAGGGCGGCCGCCACGAAGAAGGTCTCGCCGCCGTCGTCGCCCTCGCCCGGCTCGCCGTCCACCAGCAGCACGCGCGAGCGCTCCCGCACGTCCAGCGCCAGCGTCCTGCGGTCGTCCAGCGGGAAGGTGTCGGTTGCGGCAAGCAGCGCCTCGACGCGGTGCGGGCCGGATGCATGGAACGTGTGGGAGACCACGACCGTCGTGCGCTGGCCCGGTGCGAGCACCTCGACCGGGCGCACCACGCGACCCTGCCCGTCGACCTCGACAGCGACCTCCGTTGGCTCGCTCGGGTCGGAGCCACGGTTCACCACGTCCACCGCGAGCGCCACCGGAACGCCCGCCACGGCAAGGCGGTCGAGCCGCCGCACCGCGGCCACCGCGAGGTTGGCCGTCTCGCGACCGCCCACTGGACTGCTCGTGAGGTGCTCGGCCTCCTCGTCCATGGCGGCCAGCTGTGCCGCAAGCGCGGGCCGGGGCTTCTCGTCGTCCGTCAGCCAGTCGTGCACGCGCTGGTCGCCCACCACGTAGTACTCGGTGCGCGAGGCCTCGGCCACCGCCGCCGCCCGCGTGCGCGCCGCAGCCAGCGAGGTGCCCAGGTCCGTCGTGCCGTCGCTGCAGCGCTGTTCCTTGAGCAGCGCGCCCACGCGCCTGCCGAGGTCCGGGCCGATGCGCTGCGCCCACAGGTCCGGCTGCTCACTGCGCGTCGTGACCACCACGCTGAACAGGTCGCCGCTGCGCGTGTCCGCCAGCTTCTCTGCCAACTCGCGCACGCGCTCCTGCGCGCGGTCGAACAGCCGCGTCGAGCCGTTGCGCTGCTGCATCGACGCCGAGGCGTCCAGCACCACCACGTGGTGCGTGACCGAGCCGACCAGGCTGCCGCCCTGAGGTGCGGGACGGGCCACCAGGAACACGAGGAACAACACCGCCAGCACGCGCAGCAGGAGCACGAGCCACTGCTCCATGCGCATGCGCTTGCGGTTGCGCTTCATCGCGTTGAGCAGGTACTCCATCGCCGCCCACTGCTTCACCTGGAACCGTCGACGGTTCAGCAGGTGGATCACGATGGGCAGCGCACAGAGCGGCAGTGCCCAAAGGAGCATCGGGTTGAGGAAGGCGAGCAGCAGCATGTGCCGTCAGGAGGGACTGCGTGGGTGCTGGAGGGAGGTTCTACAGGTGTGGATCGAGCCTCAGCGCTGGTAAATCGGGGCCAGCGCGTGGGGCAGTTGCAGGATGGTGAGCGCGATCGCCGTGCCGTACACGGTGCCCACGCCGTCGCCGTCCCACGACCCGTCCTTGCGCTGCTGTTTCATCAGCCAGTTGGCCATGCGCGTGTAGTAGTCGTCCCAGTCCTTGCCGCCGCGCTGGTACAGCGCCTGGGCCATGTACAGGTGCGCGTAGTAGTGGTGGCCCGAGTTGCCGCCGGTGACCTGGACGTGCTTCTTGGAGTACTCGAGCGCCTTCTCGGCCATCGGGTCGTCGTAGGAGCCGGCGTTGTAGAGCACGGCCACGGCAGCCGCCGTGATGGCCGGGCGGCCCTCGCCGCCGGAGCCGAGGCTGTAGCGGATCGAGCCGTCGGCGTTGGCGCACTTGCGGATGTACTGCACCGCACGCGTGATCGTGGAGGTGGGCACGGTGATGCCCGCGTTGCGGCAGGCGCGCAGCGCCTGGATCTGGGTGACGGTGACCGAGCCCTCGTCACCGCCGGAGTCGGGCGTGTAGAGCCACCCGCCAGCCGCCGACTGCGACCTGGCGATGAGCATCACGGCCTTGCCGAGGATCTTCTGCAGCCGCTGCTGGCGCGTGGTGTCCTCCTCCATGCCGTACACCGAGGCCAGGAACAGCAGCGCGAAGCCGTGCCCGTACATCGAGCGGCCCTCCTCCTCCGGGACGGAGATCACCCCGCTGTTGGGGTCGGAGTGCTTCATCAGGAACTCGGTTGCCTGACGCACCTGCTTCCAGAACGGGCCGCGCGTCGGGGTCGAGCCGGAGCACAGCAGCGCCATGCCCGCGAGGCCGGTCATGGCGGCGGGGTAGGAGCCGTAGCCGCCTGCGTTGCGCCAGCTGCCATCGGCTGCTTGCGTCTTCGCCAGGTAGTCGAGACCGCGCTGGATCGACTGCTGGACCTCCTTGGTCACCCCGGGCGGGAGCGCCTGTTCCTGCGCGTGCAGCGCACCGAGGGCAACGAGCCCCGCGAGGAGGCCGAGAGCTGCCGATTGCCAACGGTTCATCGTGTTCCTTCCATGAGCCGGTAGAGCTGCTGCTGTTCCGCTGCCAGGGCCGCGAGGTCCTGCAGCATCTGGAACACGCTGATGCGGGAGACGTGCCAGTCGAGCAACAGCTCCCGGCGGAACTCCATGCGCGGACGCACCCGCTGCAGGACCGCGAGGGCTGCGCTGCGGTCGCCTGCGCGCGCAGAGGCCATGGACTGCTGGCGCGCGAGCACCAGCAGCTGGGTCGCTGCCGTGCCGTCCTCGGGCTGGAGAGCAAGCTGCCGCTCGAGCGCACCGAGGGCCGCATCCACGTCGCCTGCCAGCGCGAGGCACAGCGCGGCATCCACCGGGCTTGCGGCCTGGGCGAGTGCGCGCAGCGCAGACTGGCTGGAGTAGACCTCGATGCCGGACTCGTAGCTCACGCCCAGCCACGGGCCGCTCACCGAGAGGTTCGACGGACCGCGCAGCGGCTCCTCTCCCACGGTGGGCGCTGGGAGGGGCATGCGGAGCCAGTCGCTCGCAGGCGTGTGCAGCGACACCGACGTCCCTTCGGGTCCAGCACCCTGGTCGGGCCCGGCTGCGGCATCGCGTGCGCGCTGGGCCAGCTCGGGCGTCCAGCGGGTGTCGAGGGCAAGCAGTTCGCGCTGGCCCGGCAGCAGCACGAATCCGTTGTGCACCACACCGCGCCCGCGCCACTTGCCCAGCGACTCCTCGGGTGGGACCTGCTTGCTCCACAGCTGCACACCACTGCGCAGCTCGACGCACAACAGGTCCGTCTCGCTGGCGAAGAACACGAGCTGGTCGTCCGCGCCCACGAGGTACTGCAGCCTGCCGTACGGAAGCAGTCGGCTCGAGCTGTCGAGCATCCACTTCACCGCGCCAGTGGCAGCGTCGAGGCACAGTGCGGCATCGCCGTCGCACGGCGCGAACACCAGCAGGCCGTCCACCAGCAACAGGTCCGAGGGCAGGTGGCTGGGCAGGTCGGTCTCGACGAACTGCTGGCCGAAGTTGCGCTCCGCGGGGCGGTCGCTGGTGCGCGTGCGCGGCCGCACGCGGTACGGGTCGACGCGCTCGTAGCGGCGCACCCACTGCAGGTCGCCGGTCTGCGCGTCGACGGCAGCAAGGCAGCCGGCATTGGTGAGCACGTACGCGGTTCCGCCGAGCACCGTGCAAGGCGTGCCAGGTGCCTTGGTGAAGGGCGAGCCGCCGCCGTGGATGGGCGTGCACCAGAGCGGACGACCGTGCGCAGCGGACATGGCCTGCAGCGAGTAGGCACCGTTGCGCAAGACGGGCACCAGCAGCTTGTCGCCGAACACCGTGGGCGCCGCGAGGAAGGTCACGCCCTTGTAGGCTGCGGCATTGGAACCCTTGCCCTGACCCGTCTCCGCCGTGTCGCGCGTCGACCAGACGCGCTGCAACGTCTGGCAGTCGTGGGCCACCAGCTGGTTCTCGGTGAGCACGTTGACCGTCGTCGTGCTGGACCCGCTCCAGCCGAGGATCGCATAGGTGCGCACGTCGTCGTCGACCGCGCGCATCGTGCCGAAGTCGTATGCAGGCACGCGCACCCGCGGCTGGCCGTCGCGCGGCTTGGGCGGCTCGAGCGGCCCGTCGGCCTCCCGCAGGACCACGCCGCTGAACGCACTGGCCTCGCGCAGGCGGAAGTGGTCGAAGAACACCGCCTCCGACCCGAGCCCCTTGCCACGGAAGCTGACGCTCGGCCCGATGCCGTGCTTCCACGCCGGTGGCGATGCGTTCAACACGCTGCCCTCGCTCACGACGATGAACCGCTCGTTCTGGTTGCGGCGCGAGGGCTGCTGGTACGGTCGCGGCGCAACGAAGCGGTGGCGCCAGAGCACTGTCAGCTGGGGCAACAAGCTGCCGACCTCCGTGGCAGCCACTCCTGCCCAGGCGCCGGGCTTGCTCGCCTCCAGCTCGCCCAGCAGCGCAGGCTGGCTGTCGACGGCCACGGGCTCTGCGGCGCCAGCGCGCAGCCACTCCGAGGCAGCGAGACCGTCGAGGGACACGAGTTCGCCCTCGACGCGCAACGACTCCCCGGGTGCCCTGCGTGCGAGGTCCTCGGCGGCGGCAACCGCCTGTGCGCCCTCACCGGCGAGCTGCAGGGCAAGCGCGATGCGGAACCGCAGCCACTCGTCCTTCATGCCGAGTTGGCGGCGCAGGGTCTCGGGGTAGACGTCCAGCAGGTCGCGCAGGACCTGCACCGAAGCACGCGCGCGCCCCTCCCAGAGCAGTCGGTCTGCGACCAGCGCGAGGGCGCGCCCGCCTGCGAGGGTGACGAAGTAGCGGTTGGCCACGGCCTCCAGCGCGGCAAGGGTTCCGTCCTGCTGCGCCTCGGCCAGCTGCCGCTCGGCAGCCACCTCGTGCGTCGTGCGGTAGAGCTCGATGCCCTCGGCGGGCATCGACGCCAGCATCTCGTGGCAGAGGCGCCGCACCGGGCGGTACATGCGCTTGTCCTCCGAGTACACCGCCTTGGCGGCATCGAGCGGCGCCGTCTGCAGGTTGGGCACCGGGGAGGTCGCGACGCCCGCGCCGCCGGCCGCCGGCATCGCCTTGCCCACCACCACGACCTGTGCCTGCACCGTGGCAACGACGGCCCTTGCGGGTGCGGCAGGGGTCGCTTCCGCCGCAGGCGCCTTCTCGGTCGCTGGCTTGGCC
>JBEGVB010000125.1:0-6977 GCA_041178545.1 Planctomycetota bacterium | reverse complement strand
GGGCGATGCGCGCCTCGGTGTCGCTGGTGCCCTGGCCCGACTCGAGACGCAGGCGGTTGAGGTCGTTCATGGCCTCCACGCTGCGTCGGCGCCGCTCGCGGTCGATGCCCGCGGGGTCCTGGAGGTAGAGGACGGGTTCGCCAGCGGACCGGAACTGCACACCCTGGTGCGCCGCAGGGAGGAAACCACTGCCCCACAGGCTCTTGCCCGCGCTCGGCTGGCTGCCGCCAGACACGAGCACGACGTAGGCGGGCAGGTCGCGGCTCTCGCTGCCGATGCCCCACGACAGCCACGAACCCATGGACGGCCTGCCGAAGCGCGGGCTGCCGGTGTGCAACAGCAGTTCGGCCGGGGCATGGTTGAACTGGTCGGTGACCATGGACCGCACCATGCAGAGGTCGCCAGCCACCTGCTGCAGGTGCGGCAGCAGGTCGATCACCTGCATGCCGCCGTCGCCCACCTGCGACACCGGCCACCGCGTGGCCAGCATGCGCGGGGTGCCCTTGATGAAGGCGAACCGCTCGCGCTTGAGCAGGCTGTCGGGGCAGGGCTGGCCGTCGTACTTCGCCAGCAACGGCTTGGGGTCGAACATGTCCATGGTCGGCGGCGAGCCGGCCATGTGCAGGTAGATGACGTTCTTGGCACGCGCACGGCGGCTGCGCGCGACGGGCTCGGCACCCGGCAGGCCCAGCTCGCTGGCGAGGGCAATCCCACCGAGTCCGAGCGCACTGCGGCCGAGGAACCAGCGGCGCGTGGCGGCAGCAAGGTCGTGGGGCACGGGTGCGCTCATGGCTTGGTCACGAACTCGTCGAGGTTGAGGACGACGTGGGCCACGAGCACCCAGGCAGCGTCTTCGGCACCGACCGAGGGCACCGAGGCGACCGGGCTGCGCGCGAGCGCGGCAGCCGCGGCCTCGTCGGTCCCGAGGCGCTGGCGTTCGTCGGCAAGGTACTGCAGCAGTCGTTCGGCCTCGCGCGGCTGCACGCTGCGGCCCAACGCCGTACGCACGAGGTGGGCGACGCGGTCCGCATCGCTGCCCTGGTGCTCGCGCAGCACCCGCGCCGCGAGGGCGCGCGCGGCCTCGGTGAACTGGGTGTCGTTCCAGGTGACGAGCGCCTGCAACGGCGTGTTGGTGCGGATGCGGCGGATCGAGCACACCTCGCGGCTGGGCGCGTCGAAGGCGAGCATCGCCGGGTGCGGGCTGGTGCGGCGCCAGAAGGTGTAGAGGCTGCGGCGGTGGCGTTCGCCGTCGGTTGCGTCGACCCAGCGGTCCGAGCTGTAGATCTGCTGCCACACGCCCTCCGGCTGCGGCGGCATGACGCCGGGCCCGCCCACCTTCTCCACCAGCAGGCCGCTGACGAACAGCGCCTGGTCGCGCAACGTCTCGGCAGACAACCGGTGCGAGGGGCCGCGGACGAGCAGCACGTTCAAGGGGTCGCGCGCGACGGCCTCGACGCTGCCGACCGCGGACTGCCGGTAGGTCGCGGACAGTACGATGGCTCGCAGCAGCTCGCGCGTCGACCAGCCGCCGTCGCGGAAGCGCGCAGCCAGGTGGTCGAGCAAGTCGGGGTGGCTGGGCGCGTCGCCCTGGGTGCCGAAGTCCTCGACGGTGGGCACGAGACCGCGACCGAACAGCTGTTCCCACAGCCGGTTCACGTGCACGCGCGCGGTGAGCGGGTTGTCGGGGGCGGTGAGCCAGCGTGCGAGGCCGAGGCGGTTCCTCGGGGCGTCGGCGGGCATCGGCGGCAGCCATGCAGGGGTGGCAGGAGTCACCACCTCGCCAGGCGTGAGGAAGTTGCCGCGTTCGTGGATGCGGGTGGTGCGCTGCCTGTCGGCTGGCAGCTCGCGCAGCACCGGCACGGTGGGCCCCTCCAGCGCGGCCAACTGCCGCTCGAACCGCTCCACCTCGGCGCGCACCGGCGCGAGTTCCTCGGCATGGGCCAGCCAAGCGGCGCCGAGGGCTCCGGCAGCAGGCTGCTCCGCGCGCACCAACGCGAGGACGTCGGCAGGCAGGGTCGCGGGCAGCAGCTCGAACACGAAACCCGCCCTGCCGTTGCCGTTGACCACCTTGGCGAGCACCTCGTTGTCGCCGGCTTGCAGGTCGACCTCGACCAGTTCCTGCCGCGGCGCGGCGCCGCGGTTCGCTCGCCGTGAGACCACCTGCGTGCCGTTGCACCAGGCGACCATGGAGTCGTCGCTGCCGAAGGCGAGGACTGCGCGCACGGGCTGCTGCACACGCACCACCCGACGGAACCAGCGCACGCTGCCGTCGCCCGTCCAGTCGGCAACCGTGCCGTCCGCGAGCTCGAAAGACTGCCACTCGGACTCGGCTGGCGGCTCCTTCGCGTCCCACGCGGCGCGCTCGGACCCGCAGGTGCGCGGCGCCGTGGCGCTCCACGGCCCACTGGCAACCTGCGCCTCGTCGAAGGCCACCAACCGGGCGCGCTGCGCTGCGTGCCAGGCGGCGGCCCGCGTGGCATCGACCGCGAGACCTGCGCGGGCACTGGCCAGCGCCGTGCGCACGCGTGCCGCCTCCGCCAGCTGGGCATCGGTGGGCACGCGCAGCAGCGGCTGTTCGTCGGGGCGGTCCGCGTCCTGCGTCTGGTCGAAGAACGCGTACAGCTGGAAGTACTCCTTGTGCGTGAGCGGGTCGTGCTTGTGGTCGTGGCACTGCGCACAGGACGCGGTCAGGCCCATCCAAACCTGCATCGTCGTGTTGGTGCGGTCGACCACGGCAGCACTGCGGAACTCCTCGTCGTCGGTGCCGCCCTCGTCGTTGTTCATCGTGTTGCGGTGGAACGCGGTGGCGAGCTGCTGCTGCAGCGTGGCCGACGGCAACAGGTCGCCGGCGAGCACCTGCGCGGTGAACTGGTCGAACGGCAGGTCGTCCGCGATCGCCTCGATGAGCCAGTCGCGCCAGCGCCAGATGCTGCGGCGCGGGTCCTTCTCGTAGCCCTGCGTGTCGGCATGGCGGGCGAGGTCGAGCCAGAGCTGGGCCCAACGCTCGGCGTACCGTGGCGAGTGCAACAACCGCTCGACCACGCGTGCGTGCGCGTCTGGCGCGGCATCGGCGACAAAGGCATCGAGTTCGGCCACCGTGGGCGGCACTCCGCACAGGTCGAGGGAAACGCGGCGCAGCCAGGTGGCGCGGTCGGCCTCGGGAGCAGGCGCAAGTCCCTCGGCCTCGAGCCGCGCGAGCACGAAGGCGTCCAGCGGGTCGCGCACCCAGTCGGCCCTGCGCACCGGGGGCACCACGGGGGTCCCCACCGGCCGGAACGCCCAGTGGGTCCTGGCCTTGGTGGCCATGGCACCTGCTTTCGCTGCAGCGGCATGGTCCTGCTGCTGCGCGACGACGAACGCGGCAAGCGTCCCGATGCATGCGATGCGGGCCAGCATGGCGACGCACGGTACCGGCTCGGGCGTCCGCGGCAATCCCGTGCTGCGGGCGTCTGGCGCGGATCGCGCGCGTGCCGCACCATGTGCGCGGAGACCACCATGCGCATCACCCACCTAGCCCTCGCCTCCCTCGCTTCCATCGCAGCGCTCAGTGCCCAGAACCAGGCGCTGCAGACCTCGACTGGCGCCAGTCCCATCATCGACGTGCCGTTCGACCCGCTGCTCGTCCCGCCCACCGGCCTCACCGTCGAGGCCTGGGTCACCTACGACGAGACCACGGTGCCCACGGGCGGCATCTTCTACTGGCCGACGGTGGCGCGGCAGAACATCACTCCCAACGGCGAGAGCTGGCTGTTCCGCGTCGGCGCGTCCAACTTCTCCAACCGCAGCTTCGAGTTCAGCGTCCGTACCGCGACCAGCGGCCTCGCGGTGCTGAGCTGGGCGTTCCAGCCGGGCGAGCTGCTGACCTGGACGCACATGGCAGGGACCTTCGACGGCACCACCATGCGGATCTTCAAGAACGGCGTGCAGGTGGCCACGCGAACGACCACGCTCAGCGAGGTCCAGAACCTCGGCGGCGTGCTGCGCATCGGCAACGGCGACGTGAGTGTCGCAGGCAACGAGACGTGGAACGGGCAGATCGACGAGCTGCGCATCTGGCCCATGGCGCGCAGCGGCGGCGAGATCATGGCGGCCATGAACCAGCAGCTGAGCTCGATGCCGGGCAAGGTGCTCACCTTCAACCTCGATGGCATCGTGGTCGACAGCAGCCGCGGCCTCGTGGCCAATGCAACCGGCCCCTACGCGTTCAGCGCAGGCGCGCCCGGCCTCGTGCCGGTGACCCCGCTCGCCTTCAACGTCGGACAGAGCACCACCACGTGCGCGCGCACCATCGATGCGCAGCTCGGCTCGTTGCCGACGGTGGGCAACTCGGCGTTCACGGTGTGGGCCACGCGCGGCCCGCGCCCGACCAGTTCGCCGCTCGGCCTCGTTGTCGCAGCCGGCCAGGGCGCGGTGCCGGGCCAGCCGACCTTCCAGGGCGTGAGCCTCGCCTTCAACCCGGCCACCGTGCTGGCGCAGACCACGCTCATCCCGCCCACCTCGGTGCTGGGCAACGCAGCCTTCAACCTGCCGATCCCCAACCAGCCGACGCTCCTGGGCACGAGCCTGATCTTCCAGTTCGGCTTCGTCGACGCGCAGTGCGGCCCGCAGGGCTACAGCGCCAGCAACGGCATCGTGTTCTCGGTGCAGTGAGAGCGGCGCGAGCGCTGCGCCTCACTGCTTGCGTGCCTTGCGCAACCCGAGGGCGAGCCCGAGCGTGACGCAGGACCAGCAGGCGAACTCGATCGCCCAGCCAACGAGCTGGCTGACGCGCTCCTCGACCCCGGGCACCATGCGCAGGCCCACGTAGCCGATCACTCCAAGCACGCCAAGCAGCGCGAGCACGCGGTTGCGGTCCATGCCGCGGTCCGTGCGGACGAGCCAGACAACGGAGCCGAGCCCGACCACGGTGGCAGCAACCAGCACGGCCGCCTTGAGCTCACTCCTGTGCTCACGCAGGTCGAACTCGAGCGACTGCTGGACCTGGGGGTCGCTGAACAACATGTCGCGCACGACCTTGGCGAAGTCGAGCGCCCACAGCTGGAGGTCGAAGGCCTTGTCGAGCACCACGAGGATGCCGAACCCGCACACGAGCACCCATGCGGCGCGCGCGCCGCGCGGGTGCGCACGCACCACGTGCACCGCGAGGATCGCGGTGGCGAGCCACAACAGGGCGGACACGGCATCGACCCAGAACGGGTCCTCGGCAGCACGCAGCACGGTGGCGTTCACGCGTCGCACCTTGCGGCAGGCCTGCGCGCCGCGAGGATCGCGACCAGCACCATGGTGCCCTCGTACAGGTAGCGTCCGGGCTGGGTCACGAGCACGCGCGGCAAGGCGTCGTCGAGGGACAGCGTCTCACAGGCGAGCAACGTGCCCTGCAGCAGCAGCGCGAGGAAACAGGCCATGGCTGCCTTGCTGCGCCAGAGCCGGCCCGCGGCGTGGAGGGCCCAGAGCAGCGTGACCGTGAGCAGCACGGCGAGGGCGACCTTGAACCAGATGCGTTCGTCGTAGGCACCCAGGGCGCGCAGCCCGGAACGGGCGGCATCCAGCAGCAGGTAGTTCCACCGCAGCGCGCGCATGCTGGCAAAGAGGACAGCTGCCACCGCGGCACCGCGCCAGAATGCCCTCCAGTCGCCGGCGCGGCGCGCACAGGCCCATGCGGCCCAGGCCCACAGGCACACGAGGCCGATGCGCGCAAGTACGTAGGGCGTGGAGTCCACGACGCAATGATGTCGCAACCGTGTCGCCGCGCCAAGCCAGCACGGGCTGGTGATTCTGCCGCCCGCGTGGATGATCCTCCGCTTCCCGAGGAATCCCATGAACATGAACTGCATCCTTCCGGTTGCCGCGCTCCTGGCGTCGCTGCTCCCGGCTCAGAACGGCCAGGACCCCGCCCCGGCGGCGCCCGCGACCCAGCGCGCGGCACGTCTCTCCGGTGGCGGCGCCCCGCAGGGCAAGAGCCAGGAAGCACTGATCAAGCTCCGCGAGGAGAAGCTCGCCAAGGAGGTCTTCAAGAAGGCCCCCTGGATGTTCGACTTCGACAAGGCGCGCGAGACCGCGAAGAAGGAGGGGAAGCTCATCTTCACCTACTTCACGCGCTCCTACGCGGGTTGAGGGCCCTGCGACGCCCTGGAGAGCAGTTCGCTCTCCGACCCCGAGTTCCCCAAGTTCGCCGAGTCCGTCGTGCTGTTCCTGCACAACACCTCGCAGGTGAATGACGAGCCGTACCCGAAGCTGCTCCAGGAGAAGGGATTCCGCGGCTTCCCCACGCTGTGCTTCATGGACGCGGACGGCAACGTCCTCACCAAGCCCACGGCGCGCACGGTTGCCAACTTCGTCGAGACGCAGGCCGCCACCAAGGACCTGATGGTGCTCAAGGCAAAGGGTGACAAGCTCACCGATGCCGAGGCCAAGCAGCTGTTCCTGACCGAGCTGAACATGGACATGATCGCCGCAGGCGACATCCAGAAGCGCGCTGATGCCGTGAAGGGCCTCAGCGAGGCCGACATGGCGCTCGTGGCCGGCAAGATCGTCGACGGCGAGTTCAGCGCGATCCTGCAGCGGCCGATCCCGCGCGGCGACGCTGCGGCACAGAAGACCGCCATGGAGGAGACCATGGCCCAGGTGGCTGCAATGGCCAAGGCCGGCAAGGTCCCCACGGGCCAGCGCACGCTCCAGTTCTGGAGCATGGCGCTGCAGCACGCAGCCAACGCCAAGGACGTCGAGCTCGCCGAGAAGGCCTTTGCGGCCCTCGAAGGTTCTCCCGATGCCAAGCGCATGCCGCCCCAGCGCCGCGACGGCTGGAAGAAGCTGCTGGACCAGGCCAAGGGCAACTGACCCCGAGGCACGCCGCGCACCGGGCGCGGCACGCATGCGAGCTGCAGGTCTGGCACGTGCCGGGCCGGCAGCTCGCGGTGTTCCGGGAGGCGCTGTCGCTCTCCGCGCCGTTGCGGTTGCGCAGCAGGTCCCTACAAGTG
>JBEGVB010000124.1:0-3549 GCA_041178545.1 Planctomycetota bacterium | reverse complement strand
TGATGGCCGTGTTCTTCTTCGTGGTCGGGCTCGAGGTGAAACGCGAGGTGGTGCTCGGCGAGTTGCGCGAGCTGCGGGCGGCCGTGCTGCCCTTCTTCATGGCCGCGGGCGGCATGGTGGTGCCCGCGGGCATCTACCTCGCACTCCAGGGCGGCACCCCCGCAGCGAGCGGCTGGGGCACGCCCATGGCCACGGACATCGCGTTCGTGGTGGGCTGCCTCGCGCTCCTCGGCTCGCGCGTGCCCAAGGGGCTGCGCGTGCTGCTGCTCTCCCTCGCCGTCCTCGACGACCTCGGCGCCATCCTCGTGATCGCCATCGGGTACACCGAGAACCTGCGCCTCGGCGCCCTGCTCGCGGCCATCTGCGGGCTCGGACTCGTGGTGCTCGCGCGCGCGCTCGGCGTGCGCTCGCTCCTCGCGTACGTGTTGCTGGGCGCCGGCACCTGGCTCGCCATGCACGAGTCGGGCGTGCACGCGACGCTCGCAGGCGTGGCCCTCGGCCTCGTCACCCCCTCGCATGCCTACGCGCGCAGCGGGGCCTTCAACCGCACGGGTCGGCGCCTCGGTCGGCTCCTCGCCGGCGCCGGGTCGACGCGCCTCGATGCCGACGAGGTCCGCCAGCTGCGCTGGATCGCACGCGAGTCGGTGTCACCGCTCGAGTTCCTGGAGAAGACCCTGCACCCGTGGGTCGCCTTCGTGGTGATGCCGGTCTTCGCGCTCGCCAACGCCGGGGTCCCCCTCGACCTCGCTGCCCTGCGCGACCCGGTGGCCGCGGCCATCGCCCTCGGACTCTTCGTCGGCAAGCCGCTCGGGATCGTCGGCTTCGCGTGGCTCGCCATCCGCCTCGGCACCGCGCGGTTGCCCGATGGTATCAACTTCCGGGTGCTGCTCGGCGGTGGCTGCCTCGCCGGCATCGGCTTCACCATGGCGCTGTTCCTGTGCTCGCTCTCGCTGCCGGAGGCGTTCCAGGACGCGGGCAAGCTGGGCGTGCTGGTGGGATCGCTGGCCTCGGCCGTGTGCGGCATGGGATTGCTGCTGGCGCGGCGGCGGCAACCTGCGGCCTGAGGTCGGTTGCAACGAAACCGTCCCACGCAAACCGCGGCGGGAGCAGCCACTGCGCGGTACGTACGTTCCGCGACCTGGCGCCGTCCCGCCACCCTCTCCCATGAACCTGCACCGAGCCCTCGTGGCCGCCGCCCTCGCGGCCCTCTGCTCCGCCCCGCTGCTCCGCGCCCAGGTCACCGACCTGTACGACATGAACACGGTGCGCGACGTGTACTTCACGTTCAGCCAGCCCGACTACTGGACGCAGCTCACCAACAACTACGCGCCCGAGATCAACATCGCCGCCAACATGACGGTGGACGGCGTCACCTACCCCAACGTGGGCGTGCGCTTCCGCGGCAACACGAGCTACACGCAACTGCCCGTCGGCTCACAGAAGAAGAGCTTCAACGTCGAGCTCGACTGGATGGTGCCCGGGCAGGACATCCACGGCTACGACCACCTCAACTTCAACAACGGGTTCCACGACCCGACCTTCCTGCGCGAGCCCCTCACCTACATGGTGATGCGCCGCCACGGCGTGGCGCCCAAGGCCAACTGGATCCGGCTGTGGATCAACGGCCAGTACTGGGGCATCTACATCAACGCCCAGCAGCCCAACAAGGACATGATGAAGGAGTGGTTCCGTTCCAACGACGGCAACCGCTACCGAGGCTTCCCCACCAGCGGCACCTTCGGCAACGGCCGTTGCGCGTACACGTGGCTCGGCTCGGTGGTGTCGAGCTACCTGAGCGCCTACCAGGCCAAGCAGGGCGACGGCCTCGACCTCATGAACATGTGCAACGTGCTCAACAACACGCCCGTTGCCAGCCTCGAGGCGCTGCTGCCGGCCGTGTTCAGCGTCGACGCGTTCTACCGCTACGCGGCGGTCATGAACGTGACCACCACCACCGACAGCTACCTGCAGAGCGGCAAGGACCACTACCTGTACATCGACGACGTGCACCGGGACGGCACCACCTTCCCCTTCGACCTCAACGAGGCGATGGCAGGCAGTTCGACGCTCGACCCGTGGTACCAGACCACGAACATTTACCGCCCGGGCTTCACCAAGACCTTCCCCATCGCCCACTGGCGCGAACGCTACAAGGCGCACGTGCGCACGGTGGTCGAGCAGTCCTTCAACCCGACCTTCCTGTCGCCCCTCGCGCAGCAGTACCACGCGATGATCGCCGCGGACGTCGCCGCGGACACCAAGAAGATCTACACCACCGCCCAGTTCACCTCGAACCTCACCACCTCCACCGTGGCGAGCAACGTGACGGTGCCAGGGCTGCTGCCCTTCATCCAGTCGCGCTTCAACTTCCTCTCGACCCACCCCGACCTGAGCGCCCCGCGCGTGGCGCTGCAGGCCCTGGCACACACGCCCGTGGCCCCCAACCCCACCCAGCAGGTGACGGTGACGGTGCAGGCGGGCGCCAATGCCAGCGTGGTGCGGCTGTACTGGCGCCGCGTGGGCGCCTTCCAGCCCACGGCCATGTTCGACGACGGACTGCACGGTGACGGCGCCGCTGCGGACGGCATGTGGGGCGCGTTCATCCCGCCGCAGCAGCCGGGCGCCCTCGTCGACTACTACGTCGAGGCGCGCACGGCCACGGGCCTCGCCAACTTCCTGCCCTGGACCGCGGAGCTCGAGCGCGAGACGCGCCACATCCAGGTCGACTGGCCGGTCACCGCATCGCCCATCTTCGTCAACGAGTTCGTTGCCCAGAACGTGAACGGTCCGGTCGACGAGGCCAACCAGCACGAGGACTGGGTGGAGCTCTACAACAGCTCGGCCGCGCCCGTGGACGTGGGCGGCATGTGGCTCAGCGACAGCCTCGTGGTCCTCAAGTACCGCATCCCCGCCGGCAACACGATCCCGCCGTTCGGCGTGCTGCGCGTGTGGGCCGACGAGGACGGCACCCAGGGCCCGCTGCACGCGAACTTCAAGCTGTCGTCCACCGGCGAGACCGTCGCGCTCTACGCCGCAGACGGCCTGTCGCTGCACGATGCGATCACCTTCGGCCCCCAGGCGGCCGACGTCTCCACCGGCAGGCTCACCGACGGGGCCTCCGCGTGGGTGACCTTCCCGGCCCCCACGTACCTCGCGCGCAACACGCCTGCAGGCTGCGGCCAGCGGACCTACGGCGCGCTCGACCCGTCCGTGCACGGGTTCGACCTGGCGCTGTCCGGGACGCTGCAGGTGGCCACCAGCGCCACCTACACGATCACCAACGGCCCTGCAGGCGGCTTCGGTGTCTTCGCCATGGCCTTCGGCGGCGACCACGTCGACCTGACGCCCTACGGCGTCCCGGGCGACGTACTGTTGCTGTCCCCGCTCACCGCGGGCGTGAACGCCTCGGTGCCCCTCGACAGCACCGGCTTCGGCTCGCTCCCGCTCGCCATCCCCGCTATCCCCTCGCTCGCCGGCGTGACGTTCTACACGCAGGCACTCGGCTTGGGTGCAGCCGGGATCGACACGTCGCGCGCCATCGAGGCGCGC
>JBEGVB010000123.1:0-31639 GCA_041178545.1 Planctomycetota bacterium | reverse complement strand
GAGATCGACTTCGTTGACCCCAAGGTGCCGATGACCTTGGAGCAGCGCGCACGACTCCGCACTGCTGCCCAAGAGGCCTTTGACCAGCTGTCCACGGCACGACAGGCCTGTCCGGTCCATGGTCTGCTCTGGACGATGATGGGTCAGTTCGCAGTGGAGTGGCTCGAGATCCCCCAGGGATCGGAATGGGTTCGTCGCGGCATGAGGTATGCCCCCGAGAACGACAACGCCTGCTTGGCTGCAGCCAGACAGATGCTCAAGGATCATGACGAGACCGCCGCCGTCGATACCTTTCGACGCGCGATCCGCATGGGCGCAGATGCAAATCGAGTCATGGGGGGGGTTGCCGTGGAGCTCGGTCGCCCTGACGTGGCTGCGAAGTTGGCCGAAGGCAGCTGGGGCTTGCAACTCGCCTTGGTGACGCACCTTGGCAGTAGCCCTGCAGAGTTGGAGATGGCCACCAGTCTTCGACGGTCTGCCAAGCGACAGCTTGCCGAGGCTGTGGAACAACAGGATGCCAGTTCGAACGAACTCTCCACCTACGCGCAGATGTGCATGCGCGATGCGCAGGAACTGGAGGCCGCCGGCAACGCCGAGGAGGCTGCAGCCCAGAAGGCCCTGGCCATCGAGAACTTCCGCCGCCTCATGGGCATCCGACCCGAGAGCGGCGAGCGTCTCCAGCTCGCACAGCTGCTGCTGGACAGCGGCGACAAGGACGGGGCGCGCAACGAGCTGCGGCGGCTCCTCAACCACAACCCCGGCAACCGCGCGGCGCGCGACCTGCTGCAGAGCCTTCCGCTGCGATGACCTGCATGCAGGGCAAGGTGTCGGCATGAGCCTGGACCAGGCCGAAAGGGACGTGCTGCTCGGCGCATCGCTCGTGCAGGTGGGGCGCGCGTACCGTCAGGAACTCATCAACGCCTTCGGGTTCCAGCCGGACGAGGTCCGTCCGGAGACCTTTGCTGCCGAGACCGAGCAGTTCCTGCGCAGGCTCTGTCGTCAGCTGGGCGAACGACATGGCGGCGACCCCAAGGTCGAGTGGGCGCTTCGCGAGTGGGTGATGTTCGTGGACCACTACGAGGCATGGGACGCGCTGTTGAGCGGGTTCCGCTTCGAGGGCAAGGAAGCGCTGGTGCGGCGTGGGCAGCAGCTGTTCCCCGGACCGCTGACGGCCCACTGGGGCGACGACGCGTCGTGAGTGCGCCGGAAGCGGTTGCCCGTGGGCTCGCAGCTGTGCGCCAGGCGGTTGCCGGCCTCGCGGCTGCGTGCGGGCGGGCCGCAGACTCCGTGCAACTGGTGGCAGTGAGCAAGACGCACCCTTCCGAGGCCGTCCGTGCCGCGCATGCAGCCGGCCAGCGGGACTTCGGCGAGAACCGCGTCCAGGAACTGCGTGCCAAGGCCGCGGCGCTTGCCGACCTGCCCGGGCTGCGGTGGCACTGGATCGGCAGCCTGCAGACCAACAAGGTGCGCGAGCTGCTCGCGGTCCCAGGCCTCGCGTTGTTGCACAGCCTCGACCGGGTGCGACTCGCGGACGAGCTGCAGCGCGAGCTGGCGCGGACCGGTCGCACGCTCGACGTGTTGCTGCAGCTGCACATGACGGACGAGCCGACCAAGCACGGTTGCCCGCCTGCCGAGGCGCGTGCACTGGTCGACCATGTGGTGGGCCAATGTCCCTTGCTGCGCCTGCGCGGCCTGATGGCCATGGGACCGCTCGCAGGCGATCCGTCCCCTGCGTTCCGTGCCACGGCATCGATGCGCGACGTGCTGCAGCAGCAGTGCTCCCTGGAGCTCCCGGTCCTCAGCATGGGCATGAGCAGCGACCTCGGACCAGCAGTTGCCGCCGGGTCGACGATGGTGCGGGTCGGGACGGCGATCTTCGGGTCCCGCACGGAGCAGGCCTGATGGCAGCACGGAAGAAGTCGGTCCCCGTCCCCGCGCCAGCAGCGTCCCTGTCGCAGGTGGCTGCGCTGTTCGCACGGCTGCAGTGCGCGATCCCCACACCGCAGTGCGAGCTGGACCATGCGAGCCCGTGGCAGCTGCTCGTGGCCACGATCCTGAGCGCCCAGAGCACCGACAAGACGATCAACAGCGTCACGCCAGCCCTGTTCGCACGGTGGCCGGATGCCGCCGCCCTTGCCGCGGCGCCACGCGAGGAGGTGGAACAGGCCGTGCACCGCACGGGCTTCTTCCGCAACAAGGCCAAGTCCATCCAACTCGCGAGCCTTGCCATCGCCCAGCAGCACGGGGGCAAGGTGCCCAAGAGCATGGAGGTGTTGCTCGAACTGCCCGGTGTCGCACGCAAGACCGCGAACCTCGTTCTCGGCACCGGCTTTGGCATCCCTGCTGGCATCGTCGTGGACACCCACGTGACCCGTGTTGCCCAGGTCCTGGGGCTTTCCACCGCCACCAAGCCGGAGGCGATCGAGGCGGACCTCTGTGCGTTGCTGCCCAAGGACCGTTGGGTCGACGACGGGCACCGCCTCCTGTTGCACGGCCGCTACGTCTGCACTGCGCGGCAACCAGAATGTGCAGCATGTCCCCTGCACGAGCTGTGCCCCTCGGCTGCAGCCGTGCCGGTGCACGGCACGTGGGAGCAGAGGGCGGGAGCCGAGGCGCGCACGGTGGCCGCGCGCGGGACGGCCTAGAGGAGCAGGCTCGCAGCGCCCGGGGCGCCGCTGCCTGCTCGACTCACTTCTTGCTGCTCTTCTTCTTGGAGAGCTGCTCCTTGACCTTGCGCACGTGGCGCTCCTTGGCCTTGCGGTGCTTCTTCTTGACGGCGCGCATCTTGGAACGAGTCATGTGTGTGTACCTCGAGAGGGAGTGTGCCCGTTGCCGGGCGGGGATGGAACAGGGAAGTGGGGCCGGGAGAGGTGGGTGGCGCGGCCGCGGTCAGCGGGCTGCCACCGCCTGGCGGATGGCCTCGGTGAGGGCGGGCACGACCTCGAAGGCATCGCCCACGATGCCGTAGTCGGCGACCTTGAAGATCGGGGCCTCGGGATCCTTGTTGATGGCCACGATCGTGCGCGCCGTGCGCATTCCGGCCAGGTGCTGGATCGCGCCGCTGATGCCGATGGCGAAGTAGAGGGGCGGTGAAACGACCTTGCCGGTCTGGCCCACCTGCTCGCCATGGGGACGCCAACCGGCATCGACCACCGCGCGCGAGGCACCCACTGCAGCGACACCCGGGCCGAACGCAGCAGCCAGGTCCTCGATCAGCTTGAAGTGCTGGGGCTCCTTGAGGCCTCGGCCACCGGCGACCACCACCTTGGCCTCCTGCAGCGGCACCTTGTCGCTTGCCGCGGCAACGATCTCCTTCACCACGGAGAGCAGGTCACCGGCGTTGGCCGCGACCTTGGCAACCGGCGCTGCCGCACCGGTGGTGGGCTCGAAGTTGTTGGGGCGCAGCGTGGCAACGAACGGGTTGCGGGTGGCCCGGACCTGCACGAAGGCCTTGCCGGCGAACACTGGCTTGCGTGCGGTGTAGGTCCCGTCCGCGAAGTCCAGTGCGACCACGTCGGAGACCAGGCCGGTGTCGAGCAGTGCTGCGACGCGCGGCAGGAGGTCCTTGCCCATGGCCGTGTGCGCCATCAGGACGGCACCGCAGCCGTTGGCCTTCACCTGCTCGGCCACCACGCGTGCGAAGCCGTCGCCGCTGAACTGGGCCAGCGCGGCGGACTCCGCCGCCACCACCTGGTGCGCACCGCTCGTGGCGAGGGTTGCGCACGCGGCATCGAGACCCGAGCCCACGGCGAGGGCGATCACCTTGCCGCCGTTCTTGGCGGCCAGCTTGGTTGCGGCTGCGACTGCCTCCAGCGAGGGGCGCTTGACGGCACCACCGCGGACTTCGGCAACAACGAGGATGTTCTGGCTCATGTTCGTGTTCTCCTCAGAGCACCTTGGCTTCGTTGCGGAGGGCTGCGACGAGGGCGGGCACTGCGTCGGCACCGTTGCCGACGATCTTCCCCGCTGCGCGCGGCGCGGGCAGCGACATCGACACGATCGCCATGGCGGCGTCGGGCATCGCGGCAGGGACCTCGTCCAGCGGCTTCTTCTTGGCCGCCATGATCCCCTTCAGGTTGGCGTAGCGAGGGGCATTGAGCCCCTTCTGGCAGCTGATCACCGCAGGTGTCCTGCAGGTCACGACCTCGCGTGCGCCCTCGATGTCGCGCTCGGCGGTGAACACGCCGTCGACCAGGTCCAGCTTGCTGACCTCGGTGACGCAGCCGAACCCCAGCATGGCGGCGAGGCGCGGCGGCATCTGGTTGTTGTCCGCATCGATCGCCTGGCGGCCGCAAAGCACCAGGTTGCACGGGACCGTCTTGATCCAGTTCGCCAGCGCGGTGCCCGCACTCCAGGAGTCGAACACCCACTTGTCGGTCACCAGCAAGACGGCCTTGTCGGCGCCGCGGGCGAGGGCGTCGCGCAGTTCCTTCTGGGCGTCCTTGGGGCCGAGGGTGACCACGGTCACCGAGCCGGTGCCCAGCTTCTCCTTGATCTGCAGTGCCTGCTCGATGGCGAACTCGTCATAGGCATTGAGCTCGTACTGCACGCCTGCGGGGTCGAACGACGTGCCGTCTGCGGCGATCTTGACGGCCGTGTCCGAGGTCGGAACACGCTTGACGCAAACTACGATGTCCATGGGATCCTGCGGGTTGGGGCAGGATGGGCGCACGGGCATCACCCTGCCGAATCGGGCGGAAGAGTCTATTGCCCGAGACGGCAGTTTGTTTCGTTTTTCTCGCCGGTCGCGAGGTGGTCAACCCACGTCCGTCACTGGACGCGGCAGGTCGCGATCTTGACGTTGGTGGTCCTCACGTCGATCGGGGCCTCGGGGCCCGCATTCAGGTTCAGGCTGCCGGACTGGACGTAGAAGGCGCCTTGGATCGCCATGGGCCAGAGGGTCTCCCAGCGCAGGCGACCCTGGTTGCCGGTCAGGAACACGTAGCTCCAGTACTGGTCCGTCAGCAGGAAGCAGCCGCCGCCAGGGACGATCTCGACCGGAGGATTGAGCAACCGGGTGCCGAAAACCAGCGCGCCCACCGACTGGGTGTGCAGGCCCTGCACGTCGATGCGGAGCCGGTAGGTTGGCTTGCTCGCGGAGGTGAAGCTGGCCGAGAGGGTCGGGCCGCAGCCCACCGGGCCGTCCACCAGCTTGCAGACCTGCCGTTGTGCGGCGAGCGATGCGGTGAAGAGGACGGCAGAACAAAGGACGAGTGCACGGATCATGGTTTCCCCTCAGTGGTCGAGAACGACTTCTGCCGAAGGGTAGAGCAGGACTGTGCATCGTGACGTCGCCGCTGGCGCGCCGGCGGAAGTGCGTGCGCCAAGTGCGATGGCATGGGCTCCCACGCGGTCCCAGTCCGGGAACGCATGGGTCGCCCACGTCCGTCTCACAGGAGCGAACAGCGAGCGAGCGTGCACCCCGTCATGCGGATGTCCGGTGCACCTTCGTTGGTGAAGCCGATGCTCCCCATCTGGATGTAGAAATGGCCGCCGTACCACTCCGGCCAGCTGCGGGCGTACTCCTTCGAGCCGTCAGGTCCGGTCGCGAAGGTGAAGCCCCAGTCGTAGGTGACCAGCAGCGTGCAGCTGCTGAAGGGCTGGACCGGGACGTTCACCTGCTGGGTGCCCCAGGCCATGGCACCCAGGGAGTTGGGATGGAGCCCGGTGGCGCGCAGGTGGATCTTCTGGCCGCCGTTGCCAATGGGTTGCCAACTGGCTTGGAGGGTTGCGCCGCAGGCAGGACCTGCGTCGCTGAGGACACAAACCTGTTCCTGGGCAGAAAGGGGGACAGCAGTCGCCACAACCGTGGCGAGAAGAAGGGTGCGGAGCACGAGGCTCTCCTTGGGGGGATTCAGTCGGGGGGGGGTGAGAGCCCACACGAGGCAGGCTCGACGCAGGAGCTTGCCTCGCGTTTGCGGGTCCTGCCGTGGTCCTGTGCACCCGAGCCCGAGCCGGCCATGCCATCGGTCCCGATCCGGGACGCCTGCACACGCCGCACCGTCGGAGCCGCAGCGGTCAGTGGTCGCGGAGCGTGCGCCGCAGCTGATCCAGCGCGCGGGCCAGGATCTGGGAGATGCGTGCAGGGGAGACGCCCAGGAGGTGGGCGACCTCGCGTGCCTGCAACCCGCCGAGGTGGCACAGGGTCACCACGTGACAGTCAGGCTCGGGCAGGGCGTGGACCGCGGCAACGAGCTGTGCGTGCAGCTCGCGACGCGAGGCCTCCTGCTGCGGGTCCTCGGGTGCGGCGAGCGCCAGTTCGGTGGCGAGCGCAGCGCTTCCTGCGCGCGCGGTCTCGAGGTCGAGGGAGAGCGTGCGCGCGCGTGCCAGTGCGCGGAGGTCCTCGTGCACCTGCTCGACGTCCGTGCCGAGGAGCTCGGCAAGCTGCTCCTCGGCCGGGTCGCTCACGCCCCTGCCGCGCAGCTCGTGGCGGGCGTCCTCGATGCGACGGATGCGGGCCCTGCGGTTCTTTGGCACCGGGTCCGCACGCCGCATCTCGTCCAGGACGGCACCGCGCACGACGGTCCATGCCCAGGTGCGGAAGGTCGACCCCCTCGTGGGGTCGAAGCTGCCAGCAGCGTGCACCAGACCGACGATCCCTGCCGAGTGCAGGTCGTCGCGGTCGGTCCTCGTCTGTGCGTGCATCTGGTGCAGCACGTGCTGCACCACGTCGAGGTGTGCCTCGACGAGTTCGTTGCGCCGGTCGAGCGCGTCGTTGCCCGCGGGCTGGCTCACAGCTCCCGGACGGGGGAGTCCCCTTGGGCGGCAGTGCCCTGGCTGCCTGCGCGCTGGGCCGCCAGGCGCAACACCTGTTCGATGTCGTGGAGGACCAGGTCGCTGCGTGTGGACCAGTCGGGCACCGGCAGGTCCTGCGCCATCAGCGACGCAAGGTCGTACCCGGCGCGGCCCATCGGGTTGGTCACGAGGGGCGAGGTGGAGCCGGCGCGGACGACGGTGTCGGCCCTGCTCACACGGCCTCCAGCTGCACGCGGTCGAGCTGGCCCTTGAGGCGGGCCATGACGTTGCTGTGGATCTGGCACACGCGCGACTCGGTGAGCTCCATGATCTCGCCGATCTCGCGCATCGTCAGGCCCTCGTAGTAGTACATGATCACGATCAGGCGCTCCTTCTTGGTGAGGTTGCGCGTGATCGCATCCAGCGCGTCGCGGCCCTGGACGGTCTCGACCGGGTTCTCGCACTTGTCGTCGGCGAGGATCTCGATCTTCTCCATGTCGCTGTCGTCGTCCGCGTCGTCCCACTTCTCGCTGAGGGAGAAGATGGTCTTGGCGTTCGCCTCCAGCTGGTGGTCGTGCAGGCCGTCGAGCGTGAGTTCCAGCTCCTTGGCCAGCTCAGGCTGCGTGGGCGAGCGGCCCAGTTCACCCTCGAGCTTGCGGGTCGCGCGCTCCAGGCGGTGTGCCTTGAGACGGACGAGGCGGGGCACCCAGTCCTGCGAGCGCAGCTCGTCGAGGATCGAGCCGCGGATGCGGGTCGAGCAGTAGGTCTTGAACTTGATGCCGCGGCCGAGGTCGAAGCCGTCGATCGCGTCCATCAGGCCGAACGTGCCGGCGCTCACCAGGTCGTCCAGCTCGATCGACTTCGGCAGCGTCTGCAGCACGCGCTCCGCGATCATGCGGACGATCGGCATGTGGTACTCGATCAGCGTGTTGCGCAGGTTCTCGTCATGCGTCTTCTTGTAGGTCTTCCAGACCTTGGCGAGCTCGGTCTCGCTGACGGTGGCGGGCGAGGCGACCACGGGGACCACCACGGGCTGGATCACCTCGGAGACGGTCTTGGTCTCCTTCGGGGCCTTCACTGCCTTCAACTGCGACTTGCCTGCGGCCTTCTTGGCGGTGGCCAGCTTGGGAGCGGCCTTGGCGGCGGGGCGGGGGATCGAGCGGACAGCGGACGAGCGGGCCATGAGAATCTCCAGGGTCAGGGGAACGGCCAGCGGGGTGCTGGCGGGACACGGTTCCAAGGACGCGTCTGAAAGGGGTGCGATCCCTTTCTCCCAACCTGGAGAGGTCGGTTCGGGCGGTGGGTGCTGCTGCACCGTTGCCCTCGCTTCATTTCGGTAGCCAGGCTGCCATGGATCGTCCCGTGCGTCCGTTGGGTCGCGCGGAACTCCCCGAAGGCCCTGTGGCTTTGCGTCGCCGGCTTTCGCCGGGTTTGCCGTTTCGAGAAGCGTCTATTGGGTACCGAACAAGAAAGAGCAGGTGCCGTGGGTCGGCGAGGAGTGATCGTCCCGAGCCTCGGACCGATTCACTGGTTTCTGGAAAAAACTAAAGTCCGGACGGAAGTCGTTGATTGACAGGGCTCAAGGCGTGTCTTCCCCGGATGGGGGTGTGGAAAGTCCGTTGGCGAGGGGCGCAGGGACCCCGCGCTGCCCGTGACGTTTGCGGTCGGGCGCACCTGCGTCAGTCGATGCGGATCAGGGACTCGATCCGGTGGCCCCCCAACTTCTTGCGACCGTGGAGGAAGGCCAGCTCCACCAGGAAGCAGCAGCCGAGGACCGTGGCCCCGCAGGACTCCACGAGCTTGCAGCTCGCACCCATCGTGCCGCCGGTGGCGAGCACGTCGTCCACCACCAGCACCCGTTCCCCGGGGTGCACGGCATCCTGGTGGATCTCGACGGCATCGGTGCCGTACTCGAGCACGTACTCCACGCGGTTCGTCTTCCACGGCAGCTTGTTCGGCTTGCGGATCGGGACGAACCCACACTGCAGCCGCATCGCCAACGGGACGCCGAACAGGAACCCACGCGACTCGATCGCAGCAACCTTGTCGACGCGACCCCAGTCGAAGGCAGCCATCCGGTCGATGGCGGCACCAAGCGCCTTGGGCTCGGCGAGCAGCGGCGTGATGTCCTTGAAGAGGATGCCCTTCTTGGGGAAGTCCGGGACGTCGCGGAGGTAGCGGGTCAGGTCCATGGCAGCAGGCCATGGTGTCCCCTCGGCCAGCTGCTGTCCATGCGTCCCGTGGCCTGCTTCAGAAGATCTCGCCCAGGAACAGGAACGCGGCCGCATCGCCCTCGTCGGTGAAGCCCGCCCCCACGTAGAGCGGGCCCGCAGGTGTGTCCACACCGCCATGGAGGCTCCACGACACGATGTTGGAGTCGAACACCTCGTCGCGAGTCGACCACACGTTGCCGGCCTCGATGGAGGCGCCGAGGAACACCCGCGTGTACAGCATCTGGCGCATGCCCAACGTCACCACCCCTGAGTTCTGGTCGCCGCGCGAGTCGATGGGCAGGCCGCTCAGGCGGAACAGGCCGCCGATGAGGCCGAGGTTCTGGAAGCCGACTTCGCCGTCCGTGACGACCTGAATGCGCGCCAACGGGAAGATCGTGGTCTGGCCGAAGGTGAAGAACTTGACCCCCGACAACTGCACCTGGTCGTACCGCAGGTCCGAACCGAGTTCCGGCATGCCCGTGCGCCACACGGCAGCGGCTGCGGTTCCCTCGGTCGGCACCGAGGCCTTGTCGAGCGTGTCGTACTGCAGCTGCACGTGGGTGGCGCCGTCGTCGAAGTTGCTGTTGGACACGGCGCTGGTGGTGATCTCCACGTCGTAGTCGCCGTAGCTGCGGTCGACGCCGAGGCGCAGCTCGCCCCAGCGCGCGAGCGTCATGCCGACGTCGAAGCTGCCCGAGAGCGAGTTGGTGTCGCCAGCAGCCACCAGCGAGTCGCCTTGGTAGAAGCGGAACGGCCGGATGCCGGCACCCAACGCGGGCGCGACGAAGAAACGGCCGCGCACGTCGAGCGGCTGGTAGAACTCGGTCGTGTAGCTGTTTGCGGTGCCGACCTGGATGTCGTTGCGCCACTCCGCGCCCAGCGAGTTGATCGCTCGCGACGTGTACTGCACGCCGATGTCGAAGCGGCTCTCGCCGTCGAAGTCGGTGTACATCAGGACGCCCATGCGGATGTAGTTGGGGCCCCAGCGGCGTTCGTCGGCGTCGATCTCCAGGTCCGCCTCGCCGTCCTTCCAGTTCCGCAGGCTGAAGCTCACCTCGTCGAAGTCGCCGAGTCCGTAGATGTTCTGGATGTCGCGGCGGAAGTGCTCGACGTCGATCACGTCGCCTTCCTTCACCCGCAACCGCGCCTCCAGCATGTCGTCACCGAGCGTGGAGTCGTTCTGCAGGTCGATGTCGCGGATGCGGGGTGGGTCGAGCGGCCTGCGGCGCTGCTTCGCCAGCCATCCTGCGTACTGCGTCTCGTCCACCGAGTACTGCGCGAGCCTGCCGGCGATGCCGCGTGCGGCCTTCTCGCCCATCAGGATCGCATCGGCTGCCCGGGAGAAGTCCGCGGACGACATGTCGCCGAGGTCCGGTTGCAGGAACGTGTCCGTGTCGCGGATCTGCTTCATCGCACGGTCGACGTTCTGTTGCGTGAGGATCGTGATCATCTGCGCCGTCACGCCCAGCACGTCGCGGATCGCCTCGCGCTCCGCCAGTGGCGTGCCGATGTCGATGACGATGAGCACGTCGGCTCCCATGCTGCGGCACAGTTCGACCGGCAGGTTCTGCACGAGCCCGCCGTCCACCAGTTCCTTCCCGTCGATGCGGATGGGCTCGAAGATCGCGGGGATCGACATGCTCGCGCGCATCGCAGTCGCGAGGTTGCCCTTGTCGAGCACCACCTCGCGACCGTTGGCGATGTCGCAGGCCACCGCACGGAACGGGATCGGCAGCTCGTCGAAGCTCTTGAGGTCGTGTGCTTCCATGGTCAGGAAGCGCAGCTCGGTCTCGAGGTTCTGGCCCTGCAGCAGCCCCTTGGGCAGCGCGAGCCTGCCGTTGCGGAAGCCCACCCTGATTTCCGTGAGGTAGCCGCGGTCGTCCTGCTTGCGGCGGAAGCTGCGGTCGCGTCGCTCGCTGCCGTCGCTCAGCAGGTAGTCCCAGTCGAGCGTCGATCCCTCGCGCGTGAGCTGGACCTCGATGTCGCGCGGGGACAGTCCGTACGCATAGAGGCCGGCCACGACGGAACCCATGCTGGTGCCGGTCACGAAGTCCACCGGGATGCGCAGGTCCTCCAGGACGCGCAGCACGCCCACGTGCGCCGCGCCGCGCGCGCCGCCGCCGCTCAGAACCACGCCGATGCGCGGGCGCTGTGGCTTCGGCTGCTCCGCCTCCTGCGCCAGCAGGCCCCCGGCGAGGGAGAGCATGGTGGTGGCGAGTGCGAGGAGGGAACCGGTCAGCGAGCCAGGGAGACGGATCCGCATGTGGTCATCTTGCCCGGCAGGACCCGGCAGCCAAGCCGCATCTGCGCGACTCGGCTGCACGGACCTCACATGCGTTCGGGGGCGGGGATGCCCAGCAGGTCGAGTGCGGTCACCAGCAGCCTCCGGGCTGCGTCGACCAGCAGCAACCTCGCGTCGCGCAGCCGCGGCTCGGCGCCGAGGACGTGGTGGTCGCGCAGGTAGGCATGGATCTCGCCTGCGAGCGCGATGGTGAACCCCGTGACGATGCTGGGCTCGCTCTGCTCGGCAGCACGGCGCACCACGCCGTCGAAGTCCAGCATGGTGAGCAGCACCCGCTCGGCATCGGCCAGCAGCGAGGCATCAACGGTTGCCGGGTCGGGCACCGGGGTGCCAGCCTTGCGCAGGATCGAGGCAAGGCGCGCAACGGCGTACTGCACGTAGGGACCGGTCTCGCCCTCGAAGTTGAGCATGGCCTCCCAGTCGAACTTCACGTCCTTGATGCGCGAGTGGCGCAGGTCGTTGAAGACGATGGCGCTCACGCCCACCTGCTCCGCAACGAGGTCCTTGTCCTCCAGGTCGGGGTTCTTCTCGGCAATGATCTGGCGCACCTTGGCGACGGACTCGTCGAGGATCTCGTCGAGAAACACTGCGTTGCCTGCGCGCGACGCGAACTTCTCCCACTTGCCCTCGGCGTTCTTGCTCAGCACGAGGCCGAAGGGCACGTGCTCGACGGCTGCGGCCACTGGCTCCTTCATCCTGGTGAGGACGCCCTTGAGCTGGTCGAAGTGCAGCTTCTGCTCGGCGCCCACCACGTAGAGGATCCGCGCGGGCCGGTACTGCTCCTCGCGCCAGTAGACGGCTGCGAGGTCGCGCGTGTGGTAGAGGGTGGTGCCGTCGCTCTTGCGCAGGATGCACGGCTCCTTGATGCCGAGCTCCTTGAGCCAGACCACCTCGGCACCCTCGCTCGTCTCCAGCACGCCAGCCTTCGCGACGCGCTGCATCGCAGGCTCCATGCGGTCCTCGAAGAACGACTCGCCGGTGATGGCGTCGAAGGTGACCCCCAGCCGGTTGTAGGGGCCCTGGAAGGCCTTGAGCGACTCGTCGCGCAGGAACTGCCACATGCGCCGTTCGGCGTTGTCCGCGCCGGACTCGAGCGCCTGGAAGTGACGCGCCGCCTCTTCGTCGAGGGCCGGGTCCTCCTTGGCCGCCGCCGAGTAGCGCTTGTAGAGCTCGAACATGTAGCGCATCGGCGCCTTGTGCAGCTCCGCCTCGTCGCCCCAGTGCATGTAGGCGGTCATCATCTTGGCGAAGGGCATGCCCCAGTCGCCAAGGTGGTTGACGCCCACCACGCGCGCGCCGAGGTGGCGGTGGATGCGGCAGAGGGCGTTGCCGATCACCGTGCTGCGCATGTGCCCGATGTGGAACGGCTTGGCGATGTTGGGTGAACTGAAGTCGATGACCACCGCATCGCCGGATGCGGGGGCCGGTCCGTAGGGGGCGCGCCCCGCCTGCACGGCACCGAGCACGTCGCGGGCCAGCGCGCTGCGGCGGAAGCGGAAGTTGACGAACGGCCCCGCAGCCGTGGCCTGCTCGACCACGTCGTCGGGCTGGATGGCCTCGGCGAGCTTGGCCGCCATGGCAGGGGGTGCCATGCCCGCGGCCTTGGCCAGCTGGAAGGCGCCGAGCGCCACGTCGCCGTGCTCGCGGTTCTTGGGGGGCTCCAGCCGCAGGGCGGGTTCCGCCTGTTCGCGAGGGATGCCGAGGGTCTGGAGGGCCGCGAGGGCCCGCGCACGCAGGTGGCTCTGGAGTTCGGTCACGGTGGTGGGGGCGCTTGGAAGGGCGGGCAGGATACCCCGCAGGGCTCCGGGATCGATGCGCCGTGTCGGCGGGGCCGCTGGCGGGCGGCACCCCCAACTGCGGCCGCCGTCTACCCCGTAGTGCGAATCACCTCGGGAAGGCTGCCTCGGGAACATCGGGACATGGATCGCCCGCGCACCTGTGCTGCGGACCCAGCCCAAGGCCAGCCATGACACCTGCCGCATCCCTCGCTGTTCCTCCCCGTCCCCGCACCAGGCCCCGTGCCGGCAAGCCCGCCACCCTCCTCGTCCGCAAGGACCGCGGCAAGTCGGTGCAGCACGTCTACCGGTTCGACGAGATCCAGAAGGCACTGAAGGCCGCGGGCGACTTCGAGGGGCTGAAGGCGCTGCTCGGCGGCAAGGGTGCCAACCTCGCGGAGATGACGCGGCTCGGCCTGCCGGTGCCGCCCGGCTTCGTGGTGACCACCGCAGCATGCAATGCGTTCCTCGGCGCAGGCGGGGAGTTCCCGGCAGGGATGTGGGAACAGGTGCTTGCCGCGCTGGCGGCGACCGAGCGCGCGATGGGCCGAAGGTTCGGCGACCCGCGCAACCCGCTGCTGGTCTCCTGCCGCTCCGGCGCCAAGTTCTCGATGCCGGGCATGATGGACACCGTCCTCAACCTTGGCATGAACGATGCCGTTGCCGAGGCGATGGCGAAGCTCAGCGGGGACGAACGCTTTGCATGGGACGCCCACCGTCGACTCGTGCAGATGTACGGTCGCGTGGTGCTGGGCGTCGCCGACGAGCACTTCGAGCACCTGCTGGCCAAGGCGCGCAAGGAGCACGGTGTCACCAGCGACAGCGAGCTGCCGGCCGCCGTGCTGCGCGACCTCACCAGGCGGTTCCGCGAGGTGGTGAAGGCGCAGTCGGGCACCGAGTTCCCCACCGAGCCGGTCGAGCAGCTGCGGCTCGCCGTGATGGCCGTCTTCCGCTCTTGGAACGGCAAGCGCGCCCGCGACTACCGCAATGCGGCTGGCATCCCGCACGACCTCGGCACGGCCGTCAACGTCGTCGCCATGGTGTTCGGCAACCTGGGCTCCAACTCGGGGACCGGCGTGGCCACGACCCGCAACGTGAGCACCGGTGAGAAGGAGATCGAGGGCGACTTCCTGGTCAACGCCCAGGGCGAGGACGTGGTGTCTGGCACCCGCACGACACTGCCGGTGGCCCAGATGGGCAAGCTGCTCCCGAAGCAGTGGAAGGAGCTGCAGCGCATCGCAAGGAAGCTGGAGGACCACTACCGCGAGGTGCAGGACATCGAGTTCACCATCGAGCAGGGCAGGCTCTGGATGCTGCAGACGCGCAATGCAAAGCGCACGGCACAGGCGGCCATCCGCATCGCCGTCGACCTTGCCAACGAGAAGCGCATCACGCGTCAGGAGGCCCTGGTGCGGGTGAGCACGGAGCACGTCGACTACTTCCTGCACCCGCAGTTCGACGCCGACAAGCGGGCTGCAGCCAAGGCATCCGGCCAACTGCTGGCGAGCGGCCTCAACGTCTCGCCGGGCGCAGCCATCGGGCAGGTCGCCCTGGACGCGGACACCGCGGAGCGCTGGGCGCTGCAGGACAAGCGCAAGGTGATCCTCGTGCGGCCCGAGACCAAGCCCGACGACGTGCACGGCATCCTGGCTGCGGAGGGCGTGGTGACGTGTCGCGGCGGCAGGACCAGCCATGCGGCCCTCGTCGCGCGCCAGTTCGGCAAGCCTGCGGTGGTGGGCGTGCTGTCCCTGGACGTGGACCTCGCCAACCGCTGCCTGCGTGGCCCGGGCGGCCTCGTGGTGGAGGAGGGCGACTGGGTCTCCATCGACGGCGCCTCGGGCGAGGTGTTCCGCGGCAAGCTGGAGACCGTCGTGCCCGACGTTGCCGACAAGCACCTGCTCCAGCTGCTCGCGTGGGCGGATGCAGAGCGGCGGCTCGGCGTGTGGGCCAATGCGGACTACCCGCGCGACGCCGAGCGTGCGCGCAGGTTCGGTGCGCAGGGCATCGGCCTGTGCCGCACGGAGCACATGTTCTTCGAGTCGGAGCGCCTGCCCATCGTGCAGGCGATGATCCTCGCCAAGGACGAGGCCGAGCGCGCGCAGCACCTCGCCAGGCTGCTGCCGATGCAGCGCAGCGACTTTGCCGGCCTGTTCAAGGCGATGGACGGTCTGCCGGTCACCATCCGGCTGATCGACCCGCCGCTGCACGAGTTCCTGCCCAACCACGACAAGTTGCTGGGCGAGACCCGCGAGCTCGAGGTCCGCATCGAGCTCGACAAGGACCATGGCTCCAAGGCCATGAACGAGGACCTTGCCGAGCACAAGCGGATGCTGGGCAAGGTCGACGAGCTGCGCGAGGAGAACCCGATGCTGGGACTGCGCGGCGTTCGCCTCGGCATCCACATGCCCGACCTCGTGCGCATGCAGGTGCGCGCGATCTTCGAGGCCGCATGCGACTGCACGGCCAAGGGCATCAAGGTGATGCCCAAGGTCATGATCCCGCTCACCACCACTGCCGAGGAGCTCAAGGTGGAGCGCGCGATCCTGGTCGAGGAGGCCAAGGCCGTGATGAAGGAGCGCGGGGCCAGGATCCCGTACCAGTTCGGCACCATGATCGAGATCCCACGCGCTGCCGTGGTCGCCGACCGCATTGCCGAGTTCGCCGAGTTCTTCTCGTTCGGCACCAACGACCTCACGCAGACGACCTTCGGCATCTCGCGCGACGACGCCGAGACCGGGTTCCTGACCGAGTACCTGCAGAAGGGCATCCTCAAGGACAATCCCTTTGCGACGATCGACCGAGACGGGGTCGGCCAGCTGATGGTCATGGCGATCCAGAAGGCCAGCATGACGCGGCCCGACATCGACCTCGGCATCTGCGGGGAACACGGTGGGGACCCGCGCTCGATCGCCTTCTGCCACGAGATCGGCCTCGACTACGTGTCGTGCTCGCCGTTCCGCATCCCCGTCGCGCGCCTGGCCGCTGCGCAGGCCGCGATCGCGCAGGAGCCTGCACCGACCCGCAGGTCGGTTGCGAAGCAGGCTGCCGGCAAGAAGCGCTGAGCAACCAGCCGTGCCCGGCTAGCATGCGTGCGATGGCGCGCGCATGCAGCCCTTGGGTCCTCGCTGCCCTGCTCCTCACCGGGTGCTCGGACGGTCCGGCGCCCGGCGCCACGTGGAGCGGTGGTGTCGCGCAACTCGTGCACCGGTCGTGCACGCCCTGCCACCGCGAGGGCCAGCCTGCGCCCTTCGTGCTGCGCTCGTTCGAGGACGTTGCCAAGCGCGCAGCAATGGTCGAGCGCGTGGTGACGGACCGCTACATGCCGCCCTGGTTGCCGACGCACGGCGACTTCGAGGGGGACCGCAGGCTCTCCGCGGACGAAGTCGAGTCGGTGCGCGCCTGGGTGGCAGCGGGCACCCCGCGCCACCCCTCCGAGGGCCCGCTGCCCGAACCGGTGCCGCCCGTGTTCGCGAGTGGGTGGCAGCTCGGCCGCGCGCTGGGCGAGCCCCACGCGGTGGTGGAGCTGGCGACCGACTTCACCGTGCCGGCAACGGGCCGCGACCTGGTCCGGAACCTCGTGCTGCCGCTCGACCCGGGCTTGTTCGCCGGCCGCGCCATGCGGTACGTCGAGGGGTTCGAGCTGCAGCCCGGCTCGGCTGCGGTGCACCATGCGGTCGTGGCACTCGACCGGACGCGCTCGGCGCGGCAACGGGACGCGCTCGATGCGGAACCAGGTTTCCCCGGCATGGACATGGGCGGCGCGGAGGCGCCCGACGGCCACTTCCTCGGCTGGACGCCTGGCAAGCAGCCACGGCGTCAGCCAGCCGGTCAGGCTTTCCGGCTGCACGGCGGCAGTGACCTCGTGCTGCAGCTCCACCTCGTCCCCACCGGCAAGCCCGAGCAGGTTCGCCCTCGCATCGCACTCTGGTTCACCGACGTGCCCACGGCAGTCGAGTTCGTGCCGCTCGTGCTCTACGACGACCGCATCGAGGTTCCTGCCGGGGCCCACGACGTGGTGGTGCAGGACCACCTCGTCGTCCCTGCCGACATTCGCATCCACGCGGTCTACCCGCACGCGCACCGCATCTGCAGCTGGATGGACGCGACGTTGGTGCTGCCGTCGGGCGAACGCCGGCTGCTCCACCGCATCGACCGCTGGGACTTCGACTGGCAGGACGACTACAGGTTCCGCGAGCCCGTTGCGGTGCCGGCTGGCACCCGCATCGAGGCGCGCTGGGCCTACGACAACCGCGCCGAGAACCCTGCCAACCCGTTCGCCCCGCCGCGCACGATCCGCTTCGGGCAGTCGTCCGACGACGAGATGGCCACGCTCTCGCTCACGGTTGAGCCGAGCGGGCCCGATGCACGACTGCAGCTGTTCGAGGCCGTGCACCGCCGGGACCTGGAGAAGCGGCCCGGTGATGCGATGGTGTGGATGCGCCTCGGCAGCGTGCTGCGCCAGCAGCAGCGCCTGACGGACGCAGAGGCAGCGCTGGAACGCGCGCTCGCCATCGACCCTCGGCTGGCGCTCGCATGGCACGAGGTCGGCATCTGCAGGGAGATCCGGGGCGACCATGCCGGGGCAGAAGAGGCGCAGCGCACGGCAGTCGCGGCAGACGGTGCACTTGCACTCGCCCGCGTCCAGCTCGGCACCCTGCTCGGCAGGCGCGGCGAGCATGGTGCTGCCATTGCGGAGTTCGAGCAGGCACTCGACAGGTTGCCGTACCTGCCCTTGCTGCACGCGAACCTGGGCCTCGCCTGCTTCGCGGAAGGCCGGCTCGACCGTGCAGAGGCATCGTTCCGGCGCACGCTCGAGCTGGAGCCGCGCCACTTCGGCGCGCAGTTCCAGCTCGGCCGGGTCCTCGCCGCACGCGGCCGGACCGAGGAGGCCCGTGCCAGCTACGAGGCCGCACTCAGGCTGCGCCCGGGCGACCCTGCCGTCACCGCGGCGTTGCAGCAGCTCGCGCGCTGAGCCGCAGCGCGCTCACCAGTTCTCCCACTGGTCGTATGCCGCCTTCAGTTCCTGCTGGAGCGCCTGCTCCCGTGCCTGCAGTTCCTTCATGCGCTGCCCCGAGCCGTAGTTCTCGGGTGCCAGCATGTCCTCACGCAGCGCCTTGAGCTGCTCCTCGAGCGCAAAGATGCGTTCCTCCAGCCGCTGGAACATGAGTGGGTTGCGGATCCTGCCGGATTCCGTGGCGCGGGGCGCAGGTGCTGCAGTTGCCGCTGCCTTGCGGTCTTCCCTCTCTCTCGCAACGACTTGTTCGGCTCGCACTCGCGAGGCAGCCTCGTGCAGTGCCTCCACGCATGCGTCGAGCGAAGCATAGGACTGCACCTTGCGGTCCTCGATCCACAGCACGCGGTCCGCAACCTCTCGCACCAGCCTGCGGTCGTGGGTCACCAGCACCACCGTGCCCGGGTACTCCTTGAGTGCCTGTTCCAGGCCCTCGGTTCCCGCCACGTCGAGGTGGTTGGTGGGTTCGTCCATGCACAGCAGGTCAAAGGTCGAGCGCGTCATGCGCGCGAGCGACAACCTCTGCTTCTCGCCGCCCGACAGGTCTGCAACCGGCTTCTCCACCTCGTCGCCGCAGAACAGGAACAACGCGAGGTGGTCGCGCAACGTCTTCTCGTCGACGGTGCGGTCCAGCTCGCGCAGGGCGTCGAGCACCGTGCCGCTGGTGGGGAGGTCGGTCTTCTCCTGGCTGAAGTAGCCGATGCGCATCGTCTGTGCGCGGCGGATGGTGCCAGCGGAGGCTTGGCCCTGGCCTGCAACGAGCCGCATCAGGGTCGTCTTGCCGGCGCCGTTCCTGCCCAGCAATGCCACCACCTCGCCGTACTGGATGCGGAACTCCGCCCCGTCGAGCAGGCGCTTGCTCCCGCCCGCGGTGACGACGAGTCCCTCGGCCTCGACCACGGTCTGGCCCGCCATGCCCTTGCCGCCGCCGAACCGCAGGCGCATCTGCGTCCTCGGACCCTTTGGCTTGTCGATCAGCTGCAGCCGCTGCAGGCGCTTGAGACGGCCCTTCGCCTGGGCACTCTTCTGGCCGGCCATGTTGCGGCGGATGAAGTCCATCTCCTTCTCCACGAACTCCCGCTGGTTCTTGTGCGCCCGCGTGAGCGCGAGCAACGCGGCATCGCGCTGCTGGGAGTAGTGGGTGAAGTTGCCCTTGAAGCGCGTGGCCGTGCCGTCGGCCACCTCGACGATGGACGTGACCGCCCGGTCGAGGAAGTCACGGTCGTGGCTGACCACCATCACGGCGCCCGGGTAGCGCTGGACGAAGTCCTCCACGAACTCGATGCCATGCAGGTCGAGGTGGTTGGTGGGCTCGTCGAGCACGAGCAGGTCGGCAGGCGTCGTCATCAGCACTGCGAGCTGCACGCGCGAGCGCTCGCCACCACTGAGCACTGCCACGTCCTTGTCGAGGTCGGCAGGCAGGAACCCGAGTCCCCCGAGGACCTTCTCGACGCGGTGGACGCGGTCATAGCCGCCGCCCGACTCGAATGCAGCCTGCAGCGTGCCGTACTCGGCGAGGGCGCGTTCGTCACCGGTCGCCATGTCCGTCTCCAGCGCGCGCATGCGCTGCTCGAGGGCGCCGTGTTCACCGGTACCCAACATCACGAACTGGCGGATGGTCGTGCCCTCCGGCATGCGCGGCATCTGCTGGCCGTAGGCGATACGGAGGTTGCGCCTGCAGTTGCGCTGGCCGAGGTCTGCCTCGTCCACCCCTGCGAGGATGCGCACCATCGTCGACTTGCCGGCGCCGTTGTCGCCGACGACGCCGATGCGGTCGCCCTCGTCCACGCGCAGGGAGAGCTCCTCCAGCACGGGGAACTCGCCGAAGCGGCGCGAGACGTTCTCCAGCGTGACGAGGGTCATGGCTGCAGCAGACGGCCTAGTCGGCCATCACGCGGTACTCGACCGCCTTCTTCCTGCCCTCGTGCACGTAGTCGACGAAGAGGGAACGTTGGCCGCGGCCCATGGCGAGCAGGTTGGTGCCCGTGGCCAGCAGGTCCTTGGCAGAGCGCACCGGGCGTCCGTTGAGTGCGGTGACCACGGCACCTGCAGGCACGCCCAGACCCTCGAGTTCCTTCGGCAGCCGCGCGATGCGGAATCCCCAGTACTGCTCGCCTGCTTCCGTCTTGCCGGATGCGGAGTCGCCCAGCGTGTCGCCCGAGAGCGCTTCCTTGACGCGTGCTGCGAGCGCCGCGCGCTCTTCCGAGGGGTACAGCGCGAACAATGCCTCGGACAACGTGCGGATCGGCGGGAAGACGGCCTTCGTCACGGCCACGGTCCACGCGGTCCATTCCGCCTCGCCTGCACCTGCCTCGGGCTGGCGGATCGTCTTCGGCGCGACCGCCGCGAGCAGCCCCCGTGCCTCGGTCCGTGCGAGGGGCTCCGATCCCTCGAGGAAGCCGCGCACCCGCGGCATTGCCGGCTCCAGCCACCCCTTGGCCAGGTCGGGGCGCACCGAGAACACCTCCTTGAGGAACCACAGTGCCTGTGCCTGGTCCACGGGTTCGCCGAGGTCGAGCATCTGGAAGAACGGCGTGAGGTTGACCACGTAGAGGTGGTCTGCCTCGACGGGCGTCCGCGTGATGCCCATGGCCTTGGCTGCCGGGCTGCCGACCGCCGGCATGTTCTCCAGCAGTGCCTTGCGCTGCTCGTCGCCCAGGTCGCCGAATCGCCTGGCAAGGTGGGCACGCAGGTAGGCAACCGCGCGCCGGTAGGCCTTCTGCCGGGTCGCGCGCTCCGGCTCGCCGGGGATGTGCGCGATGAGGTTGCACACATGGCCCGGTTCCGCGCAGAAGAACATGCCGAAGAACGCGAGGTCGCGTTCGTCGGCGTTGCGGCTCTCGCGCAGGATGCGGGCGAGCCAGCCTGCGTCGATGGTCTGCTTGCGCAGCTCCTCGAGCGACTGTCGCCACACCGGGTGGTTGACGGTGGTGATGCCGTTGGCATCGAAGTCCACTGCGGCACCGGTGCGCTCGGCCTGTTCGCGCAGGATGCGCAGCTGCTGGAAGACCGCGTCGGGCGCGGCAACGATCCCCGTGCAGGCCCGGAACGGCGTGAGCTCGTCGCGGTTCGGGTAGGCGGAGAGGGTCTGTTGCTGTGCGGGGAGCGCGAGGACCGTCGTGGTCAGTGCGAGCGCGGTTGCCAGGGTGCGTTGCATGGCGGGTACTAGTGCGGTCTCGTGCGCTTCGTAACTGCGGCTGCGTGCCTCAGCCGCTGGTCAGGGCGACCAGCTGCGGCAGGAAGTGGATCAGGGCTGCCTGGCCGAGGCCGATCAGCACCCCGAGCACGAGCCCCAGCACGACGATGGAGCGCAGCTCGCGGCTCGCGACCTCGAGGATGATCTTCTCCAGCTTGAGGACCTCGAACGAGGCGACCTTGGTCTCGACCAGCTTCGGCACGTCGAGGCCGCTGGAGAGGCCGCGTTCCACCTCGTCCAGGACGTCGTCCTTGTGCACCATGATCCCGCGCACGATGGAGTTGCGCAGGTCGCGCACGCGGTCCTCGGTGAGGAAGCCGCCGATCAGGGGCAGGCTGCGCAGCTCGGCGATCTTGGGGCCGAGGCCACGGTCCAGCACCGATCCCAGGATGCCGTCGAAGTCGAGCTTGTTGAGTCCGCGCACGATGTCGCGGTGCTCGACGAGGTGGGTGCCCACCACCCTGCCGATGGACTTCGCGAGGTCGGCCTGCCGGCGCGGCACCAGGCCGTGCAGCCGGAAGAACAGGAACCAACGGGGCTTGAGCGGCCGGAAGATCATCTTCACGGCGATCCAGTTGGTGACCCAACCGATGATGCCTCCCAGCGCGGGGATGGCGATCCAGGTCCAGAGGTCGGCAGGGGTCATGTGGGGGCGGGAGTATGTCCCGCGCGGGGCGACCCGCGCAACCGCTGCGCGCTGGAGCTTTGCGATCTGCTGCCTATGCTGCCCCGCCCCATGCAAACGGCCGGAATGGAAACCCGACTGCACTCGGTCCTGCGCCTGCGCGACCTCGGCGGCGGCTCGTATGCCCTCGAGGTGGACGGTCCCGTCCCCGCGACCGAGCCCGGCCAGTTCTACATGCTGCGCACGGAGCACCGCTGGCCGGTGCTGCTGCCCCGCCCCTTCTCGCTCTACGACTGCGCTCCGGACCGCTCCTGGGGCAGCTTCCTCATCAAGCCGGTGGGCGACGGCACCCGTGCGCTCTGCGACCTGCGCCCGGGCGAACGCGTGCACGTCACCGGCCCGCTCGGCAAGCCCTTCGACCCCACGGTGGCCGACCCGGTCTGCATCGCCGGCGGCGTCGGCCTCGCCCCGTTCCTGCTGCTCGCCCGTCACCGCGCTGCAGCCGGCAAGCCGCCCGTCCGGTTGCTCTTCGGCGGCCGCAACCGCGCTGCGCTCGCGGGCATGGACGACTTTGCGGGCATCGCGCGCGTCTTCGCGTCCACGGACGACGGCAGCCACGGCTTCCACGGCCTCGTGACCAAGCTGCTCGAGGACCTCGTGGCGAAGGGAACCGTGCACGCGGGCGAGACCGTCTTCTGCTGTGGTCCCGACCCGATGATGCATGCAGTTGCCAAGGTCTGTGAGCGCCTCGGCCTGCGCTGCTTCCTCTCGCTGGAGACCTACATGGCCTGCGGCTACGGGGTCTGCAACGGCTGCTCGGTCCGCGTGCAGGGCCCTCGCTTCAAGGGTTGGCCCTACAGCAAGACGTGCATCGACGGTCCGGTCTACGAGACCTGCGAGCTCGCCGAGCTGCACTGAGCCCGCGCTCCCGAACCAGTTCGATCAGCCCGGCACCGCGTGCTGCCGCAGGTCCGCGAGGGTCGCGTACTGCAGTGTGCGTTCGTGCGTCGCCTCGAGCACGACGCGTGGCGCACACCCTGCCTGCACCGCCTCGACCCAGCGCGAGGCGCACACGCACCAGCGATCGCCCGGTTTCAGACCCGGGAAGCCGTACTCGGGGCGCGGCGTCGACAAGTCGTTGCCCTGTTCCTTCGTGTAGGCGAGGAAGCGGTCGGTCATCTCGGCGCACACGGTGTGGGCACCGAAGTCCTCGCGCACGGTGTTGCAGCAACCGTCGCGGAAGAAGCCGGTCAGCGGCTTCGTGCTGCAGGGCTTGAGCTCGGTGCCGAGGACGTTGCGTGCAGTGGTGGGGTTGGCCATGGCAGAAGGCACCGATCTAGGTCATACGCATGTTGGATCCAACCAGCATCCTCCGGCGAAGATGCGCCCATGACCTCCACTGCGAATCCCTCCATCCACATCGGCACCGGGCAACTGCTGGAGCAGCTGCGCTGGCGCTACGCGACCAAGAAGTTCGATGCCACGCGCAAGATCCCGGCAGCCACCTGGCATGCCCTGGAGGAGTCGCTGTGCCTTGCTCCCTCGTCGTTCGGCCTGCAGCCGTGGAAGTTCGTCGTCGTCGACCATCCGGACCTGCGCAAGCAGCTCATGGCCGTGTCGTGGAACCAGGCCCAGGTGGTCGATGCCTCGCACCTCGTGGTGTTCACCGTCAAGAAGGGCGTGGGCCCGGCCGACGCCAACAAGTTCGCCGACGCGATCATCTCCCAGCGCGGCCTCAAGCCCGAGCAGGTGGAGCCCTACCGCAAGATGATGCTGGGCTTCCTCCAGAACCTGCCTGCCGGCTTCGACGTCGACGGCTGGTCCGCGCGCCAGGTCTACATCGCCATCGGCCAGTTCATGGCCTCGGCAGCCGCTCTGGGACTCGACACCTGCCCGATGGAAGGTCTCGATCCCGCTGCCTACGACCGCATCCTCGGCCTCGAGGCCAAGGGCTTGCACACGCTGTGCGCGATGCCCGTGGGCTACCGCCATCCGGACGACGCCTACGCGAAGCTCGCCAAGGTCCGCTACCCGCTCGCCGAGATCGTCGAGCACGTCTGACGCGCGCACCGCAGCTGCGCCTCAGTCGCAGCCCGGCTCCTCGGCAACGAGCCCGAGGTCGTTGCAGGCGTTCCACATCATCACCATGGCCTGGCGTGCGTTCATCAGCACGCAAGGCATGAGGTCCTCGCGCCGGCTCAGCGCCTGCAGCCTGCGGTAGAGGTCGAGGAGCTCGCGTTCGTCTGCGCTCAGCGCGTTGCCGAGCAGGTCCTGGTTGGGGCTCATGGGTTGGGTTCCTCGCTCTCGGTTCAGTACTTGGGACGCAGGTCCTGCAAGCGCTTCGCCTTCAGCTCGAAGCGCGGCAGCTCACCTGCCTTGGCCAGCTCGACGTTGAAGCGCAGGCCCTCGTGTGCGTCGGCCAGGTCCTTGCCCAGCTTCGCCTGTAGGCGCGGCCAGCACTCCTCCTGGTCGGGCTTCAGCTCCACCTTGACGGTGATCTCGTCCTGCACGTTGTCCACGCGCGTGATGATGATCTGGAACTCCTCGACCTCGGCGTGCTCGCGAACGACGGCCTCGACCGCGCGCGGGTACACGTTGGTGCCGCGGATCAGCTTCATGTCGTCCACGCGACCGAGGATGCCGCCCTCGTAGATGTCGCCGGTGCGGCCGCAGCTGCAGCGCGTGTGGGGCACCTTGCACACGAGGTCCTTGGTGCGGTAGCGGATGAGCGGGATGAAGCCGCGGCCGAAGGAGGTGACCACGCGCTCGCCGCGCTCCCCGTAAGGCACTGGCTCGCCGGTGTCCGGGTCGAGCACCTCCTCGATGAAGTGGTCCTCGATGATGTGCGGGCCGCCGGGCTGCTTGTCGCACTCGAAGATCATGATGGTGCCGATCTCGGTCATGCCGGCGGTGTCGCCGCACATGCCGCCCCACATGTCCTCGATCATCTTCTTCACCGCCGGGATCGAGCCCGCGGGCTCGCCCGACACGATGACGCGGCGCACCTTGCCCTCCTTGCGGAGGTCGATGCCCATCTTCTCGGCGGCCTGGCCCATGCGCAGGGCGTAGGTCGGGGTCGCGCACACCACGGTGGCGCCCATCTCCACGATCTGCTTCACGCGCTGCTCGGTGGTCATGTTGCCAGAGGCCAGCGTGAGACAGCCCATCTTCTCGGTGCAGTAGTGCGCGCCCCAGAACCCGATGAACGAGCCGTACGAGAAGGCGAAGAACACCTTGTCGTCGGGACGGATGCCGAAGCCCCAGAAGCCGTAGCACCACATGTCCGTGATCCAGGACCAGTCCTTGCGCGAGTCGAGGACGCGCAGCGGCTGCCGGCCCGAGGTGCCGGACGTGAGGTGGTAGCGGATGGCATCCTCCTCGGGGCGCGTCACCAGGTCACCGAAGAGCGGCTTCGCGGCCTGGTTCTCCATCCAGTTCTCACGCGTCATGAACGGCAGCCTGCGGATGTCGTCGAGCGTGCGGATGTGCTCCGGCCGGACGCCTGCTGCGTCGTAGAGCCTGCGGTGGAACGGGCTCGTCGCGTACGCGCGCTCCACCAGCTTCTGCAGCTTGAGCAGTTGCAATGCACGCAACTGGTCCTTGGGCAGCGTCTCGGTCTTGGGGTTCCAGTACGGGGACCAGGTTCGGTTCATGGCTGGATCGAGCGGGTGGGGGGAGGGGAGGACGGGTGCCTGCACCGCATTTCAGCGCGGTGCCAGCGTGCGGGCGAGGATCGTCTTCTGGATCAGCGACGTGCCCTCGTAGATGCGCAGCGCCTGGATGTCGCGCAGCAACCGTTCGGGCAGGTGCGCCGACGTGTAGCCGCGGCCGCCGTGGAGCAGCAGCGACTCCTCGGCTGCGCGAGCTGCCGACTCGGTGGCGAGCAGCTTGGCCATGGCGAGGTCGGCAACCGTCTCGGTGCCGGCAGCGCGCCTGCGGGCACAGCGGTACACGATCGCGCGGCTCGCGTGCAGCGAGACGAGCATGTCGGCAAGGCGCTCCTGCACCATCTGGAAGGCAGCCAGCGGCTTGCCGAACTGCTTCCTGCCGTTGGTGAACTCCGTGGCCACGGCCAGCGCGGCACGGTGGATGCCCACCGCGCCCGCGGCAACCGACAGCCTGCCGGCCTGGAGGCCGCCCATGGCCACGGCAAAGCCGTTGCCGGTGCCGCCCACGACGGACTCGGGCCCGACCTCGACCCCTTCGAAGGTGAGGACTGCATGGTCGCTGCCGCGGTGGCCGAGCTCGACGCCCGGCATCGGCTCGCGGCGCAGTGCCGTACCGGCCCGCGCGACGTCGAGGAGGAAGCCCGTGATGCCCTCGCGGCCGCGCGCCGGGTCGACGGTGGCGAACACGATCATCACGTCCGCAACGCCGCCGTTGGTGATCCAGTGCTTCACGCCGCGCAACGCGTGGCCCGTGCCCCTGGGCTCCGCGCGCAGCTGCAGCGAGGCCACGTCGCTCCCCGCATCGGGCTCGGTGAGGGCGAACGCGCCGATGGCCGCGCCGCTCACCAGCCGTGGCAGCCACTCGCGCTTCTGGGCCTCGTTGCCGTAGCGGTTGAGGCACTGGGCCACGAGGCCGGTCTGCACCGCGCAGAACCCGCGTGCATTGCCGCACACCGCTCCCATCTCCTCGTGCGCGATCGCCAGCTGCAGCGGCGTCCATGCCGATCCGCCGGCCTCGCGCGGCAGCGGCCCGCCGAGGATGCCTGCTGCACCGAGGTCGTGGACCGTCTCGCGCCGGAAGACACGCTGCTCGTCGACAGCGCGTGCGTGGGGCAACAGCTTGTCGCGACAGAACGTGCGGATGCGGTGGGCGAACTCGAGGTCCGCACCCTCGAGGTCGTCGTCGGGCAGCCAGGGCATTGCGCTCATCGGCCGAGGAAGCGCGGGTCGCGCTTCTCCTTCCAGGACATGTAGAACTCGCGGTGGTCGTGGGCGCGCAGCAGCAGTGCCTGCGCCTGCGCCTCCTGCTCGATGGCGGCATCGAGGTCCATGGGCCACTCGTTCCAGACCATCTTCTTGGTCATCGCGTAGGCCATGCTCGGGCCCTGCGCGAGCCTGCGTGCGAGCGACATCGCGGTCTCCATCAGCTGGTCCGCGGGCACCACGCGGTTGGCGAGGCCGATGCGGTGGCACTCGTGCGCGTCGACCTTGTCGCCCAGCATCAGCAGTTCCATGGCGCGGCCCGTGCCCACGACCTTGGGCAGCAGCCAGGCCGCGCCCATGTCGGCTCCCGTGAGCCCGACCTTGGTGAACAGGAACGCGAACTTTGCGTGCTCGGACAGGATGCGGAAGTCCGATGCCAGCGCGAGCACCGAGCCGGCTCCCGCGGCAATGCCGTTGACCGCGGCCACGATCGGCTTCGACAGGCGGCACATGTTCTGCACCACGGCCCCGGTCATGCGCGTGAACTCCAGCGTGTCCTGGATGTTCGACTCCAGCAGCGGCGCGATGATCTCGTCCACCGAGCCGCCCGAGCAGAAGCCCTTGCCTGCGCCGGTGAGCACCACGACCTTCACCGAGTCGTGGGTCTCGAGGTCGCGGAACAGCCGCTCCAGCTCGCCGTACAGCGAGAAGGTCAGTGAGTTGAGGGTGTCGGGACGGTCGAGGGTGAGGACGGCGACTCCGTCCGTGCCGACCTCGAAGCGGTATCCGTGCTGGTTCATGTCTCCTCCACGAAGCCTGGCTCCGCGCGGTCGAGGTCGTACACCACGCCCTTCGGCAGCTGCGTCACGAGGTGCAGTGCGGCCTGGGCGACCTCGGCCGTGCTGTGGAGCCTGCCGATGCGGTTCTGTCCTGCCATCCGCGCGAGCACCTGCTCGGCAGTGCTCTTGCCCGAGGCCGCAACTGCGGCGGCGGCAGAACGCGTGATGTCCGTGTCGACGAAGCCCGGGCAGAGCGCGTAGCAGCGGATGGCCGTGTTGGCCAGCTCCGCCGCCATCGCGCGGGTGAGCCCGAGCATGGCGTGCTTGGCAGCGGTGTACGCGCTCGTGTAGGCGTAGCCGCGCAGCCCCGCCGTCGAGCCCAGCTGCAACAACACGCCGCCGCCGGCCTGCTTCATCGCCGGCAGGCACTCGCGCGCCAGCGCCAGCGGTGCGCGCACGTGCATCTCGAGGACCTCGGCGAGCATGGCATCGGTCGTGTTCTCGATCTTCGCGGTGGGGGCGGTGCCTGCGTTGTTGACCACCACGTGCGGCATCCCGCCCAGCAGCTCGCGGGTCCTGGCGACGATGCGCGCCGGTGCACCAGGGTCGCGCAGGTCCTCGGGCACGGCTACGGCCGTGGCGCCACCGAGACCCAGGGCGCGGGCCGCCTGCTCCAGCCGGGCTCCGTCGCGCGCCGTCATGGCCACCCGGTGGCCGTGCCGGGCGAGGAGGGTTGCGATCGCGAGGCCGATGCCGCGGCTGGCCCCCGTCACGAGGGCAATGGGTGCAGGACTCGTCACCCGCGCACTCTAGCCCGCCCGGTGGTCGGGCTCCCACGTCTCTTCGGCTGGCGCAGCGCGCCCCACGCCCTGCTCAAGGTCCAGGCACGGTCGTGCCGATGCAGGGGCAGGACGGGAAGGAAACGGGAGTCACGGAACCGTGGCGACAACCCAGAGGGTCCGGCTGCACGCAGCCGGGCCCTTGTTTCTTTTCGCGGGGCCCTGCGCGCAGGGACGACTGCTGCGCCGCTGGCACCGGGAGTTGAGTTGCCGTCGCCGAGCGCCCCACAAGCCCATGCGGCAAAGTCACTTGCGACACTTGCCACGGGTTTTCCCCAAAGCCCGCCTGTTCCCTTGCAAGTCGGCGCGACGCCGCTACCTTGTCCCGCCCCAAACTGCGAGGCAGCCATGGCCAAGTCCAAGAAAAAGGAAATCATCTTCCTGGTCTGCGAGGAGACCGGTGACCGCAACTACACCTTCTTCAAGAAGTCGGGCGCTCCGAAGCTCGAGTTGAAGAAGTACTGCCCCCGCCTGCGCAAGCACACGAAGCACGTCGAGAAGAAGAAGTGACCCGGTGCGGGCCGAGCGCCCGCCCAGCGAGTCAGCTTCCCTCCTCCCGCGCCGCGTCGGACCCCCGGGTCAGCGCGGCGTGTGTGTTTCCAGGGTGGTTCCTGCCGCACCTTGGGGCAGGTGGCGCTCCAGCAGCTCCTCCAGCCGGACGCGGTCGGCTTCGCGCAACGCCGTGGCGCGCAGTCTGCGTCCCACCCGGTCGAGGGCGTGCAGCTCGCCCGCGCGCGCGAGGTTCTCCAGCGCGAGGACGATGGCTCCCAGCCGGCCCGGGTCGGCCAGCACGAGCGGGTCGTCGAGTGCCTGCTGCAGCACGCGTTCGCCCACCGCTGCCGGTGCGTGGGCAGTGAGCACGAAGCGCGCCTGTTCGCGCACGAGCGGGTCCGGGTCGTGCTGGTGCGCAGCCTCTGCGAGGGCGACCCCGTGCGGGTGCCCGAGGGAGCCAGCCCCTGCCAACAGGCTCGCGCGCAGCCTCGGCTCGGTGTCGGTCGCCAGGCGCTGCTCGTACGCGTCGACCAGACACTGCACGTCGCGGGAACCGAGGGTCACGAAGGCCCCGAACAGCTCCTGACCGCTGCCCGGGTGCAGCTCGGCAAGGGCCGACAGGGCCTCGCGCGGGGCGAGTTCCGTCGCCGCGGCCAAGGCCGTCTCGCGGCGCAGGGCCGGGTCCTTGCGCGCCCGTTCGAGTGCCAGGTGACGCCAGCGCGGGTCCGCGAGCAGCCTGCGACATGCTGCGAGCCGGTGCACCACGTTGGCGTCCTCCAGCAGCAGGAGCGCGAGGCTGTCGAGCTCCTGGCTCGCACGGACCCCCGAGCCCTGCAGGTTGCGCCAGAGGGTCAGGAGCAGTTCGACCGCGAGCTCCGTGGGTGCCTCGCCACGGGCCGCGTCGTCGACCAGCCCGAGCACCGCGTCCTCGTGGACGGCGCGCAGGTACGGCATCCTCGCGAGCAGCGCGCCCAGCACCGGTGCGCGCGGCGCGTTGCTGCGCAGCCCGGTCAGCACCGAATCCACCAGCGCATCCGTGCTCGCGGCATCCATTGCATGGCGCCTTGCCAGTGCGGCCCCGAGGGCGAGCTGCCAGACGCGCACGCGCACCTCGTCCGCGGGCTCCAACCGGCCTGCCGACCCGAGCAAGCCCTGCAGCGCGCGCTCGCCAGCATCGGCATGGGCCTGCACCAGCGCGTCGAAGCAGGCCCGCGACTCCGCGTCGAGGGCGCGCGCCTCCTCGCGGCGGCCAGCGGCAGCATGGCTGCCTGTCGCGAGTCCAAGTGCCACCAAGTGCTCGACGTCCTCGTCGAAGGTGCGGTGTCGTTGCATGCCGTGGTCCACCTCGGTCCGGTCCGCGGCCGCGACCACCGTTGTTGGCGCGGTCTCGTCCACCTCGGTTGCCGCTGCCGTGGTCTTGGCCGCGGTTTCGCTCCGTGTCGCGGTTCCCGACACGGCCACCGCAACGTGCCGCAACGCCACGAGCAGCGCGAGGAGCACGGCCAGCGCGCACGACATGGCCACGAGGAGACCTGGTCCGGAGGGTTGCACCCGTGGCCTCACTGGGTCACCGCCTCGGGGGCCACCCCAACCGGTGCAACCTCGCAGGACTCCGTCTGCATCCGGTCCACACCACCGGTGACCGCCCGGTCGTGGTAGGCGCACGTCGACCCGATCGGGAAGATCAGGAAGTACTCGTGGTCGCAGTGGAAGAAGAGCGTGGTCACCGGTGCCTGTGCGAAGGCCCGTGCCCGCGTGGCGCGGTCCGACCGTTCGGCGACCTCGTGCTGTGGCGTCACGATCACGAACAGCGGGCAGCCCGCGTGCTGCTGCCGGATGGCAACGCCGCCGAACTCGAACGTGAGCACCGAGTCGCAGTTCGCCAGCGGGCCACTGGTCCAGGACCCGGGCACGGTCCGGGCGCGTTCCCACGGACAACCGGACTGTGCATGGAGTGAGGTGGAGACGAGTGCTGCTGCCAGCAGCACGAGGGGGGGCTTCATTGCGGTTCCTCCTGCCCAACGGGCACGCGCAGCGCGTCCGGGTGCGACGTGCCCCCGCGGCGTGCTGCGTGCACGCTGTGCGTCCGTTCCTGCCCCAGTCGCCGTCCTGCCCACGATTGCGCCCGTTGGGGGCCGGTATTCCGTCGAGGAGGAATCGTCCAGTTTGCGGACCGCCCAGTCCGCACCGGCCGTCCCACGGTTACACTCCGCACCCTCGTCTGGTCCCGGAGGTCCCATGCGCCGAACGCTGTCCCGTCGTTCGTTCTTGTCCCCGTTCCCGCCTGCAGCCAGTGCAGCAACTGTCCTGCCGCCGGTCTCGCCCGAGGTTCACATGCTCAACCGGGCGACCTTCGGGGTCACCCCGGAGGAGCTCGTGGAGATCCGTCATCTCGGCATCGAGGCGTGGGTCGACAAGCAGCTCGCCCCCGACGAGATCGAGGACGGAGCGTGCGAGGACCTGGTCAACCACGTGCTCCTCGCCCCGACCGGGACCTATGCCGCCGACATGCGGCTCCTCGTGCGCGCCATGCACAGCAAGCGCCAGCTCGCGTGGCGCATGACCTACTTCCTCAACAACCACTTCGCCACCTACCGCGGCAAGACCCAGCCGGTGAGCGAGTGCACCGAGGACGAGACCTTCCGCAAGCTCTGCTTCTCCACCTTCCGCGAGGTCCTCATCGCCAGCGCCCAGAGCCCGGCGATGATCGACTTCCTCGACTCGCAGACCAACCTCGCCACCTCGCCCAACGAGAACTACGCGCGCGAGGTCATGGAGCTGCACACCATCGGCGTGGGCAA
>JBEGVB010000122.1:0-36872 GCA_041178545.1 Planctomycetota bacterium | reverse complement strand
CGGGGCTGGCAGGCCGTGGGGAAGGAGCCCCTTGAAGAAGCCGACCACACCGTTCTGCTTCATGCCGAAGAACAGCATGGTGACGAGGGTGATCAGGGCCAAAGCGCCGGTGACGTAGGGCGTGCCGGTGGCCGTGTAGGTGCTGATCGGCCCACCGCTTGGGACCATGCCGACCACGTTCATGGTGGCGACGAAGAAGAACAGGAAGATGAAGTAGGGCGCGAACTGCTTGCCCTCCTCCTCGCCGAGGACCGGGTAGACCATCTCGTCGCGGATCCAACGGCACCAGCCTCGGAACACGCGGGTCACGAAGCCGACCTCGCCCTGCTTGCGGAAGCTCGCCTTGACCCGGAGAAAGATCACCAGGCAGATGGCCAGGGCGATCCACTGGAACTTGTTCACGTTGTAGAACGAGAACAGCTTGTCCGTCTCCGGGTTGCCGGTGATCTCAGGCACGAACAGCACGTACGGCACGTTGTGCTCGTACTGCTTCTTGAAGAACTGCGCGTTGTCCATCTCCATGGTCTTCGCGCCATGGCCTTGGTCCGAGGATGCCGCTCCGGCAGCAGGGTCCTGCGCAGCACCTGCAGCATGCAGTGGTTCCTGCGCGGAGGCGCGGTCCGTGAAGGTCCCTGCGGCCAGGAAGCCGACCAGGGCGATCAGGAGCAGGGCGATGGGACGCATGGGATCAGGAGGAGGACGATGCTCCCGTCGCGACAGGAGCGGCAACCGAGCCGCGGTCCGAGACGGGGAGAGACGAGGACTCACCACTACGGGCGCGCTGCGCCAGCGAGCGAGCCATGTGGCAGGCGGAGGCGACCTGACCGATCATGGCCACCCCGAGGAACACGAGCGCAAAGACGGCGATGGAACCGAATTTCACGCTGGCAAGGGTAAGGGCCAAGGTGCCGCCACCCACCACCAGCAGTTTCACCAGCATGCCGGCCTGCAGGGTCGCCTGAAACAGGAGCGAGTTGGCGGCAGAGGTACTGCGGCTCATGGCCCGCCGCTGCAACGGCAGCAGGAGCACCGGACTCAGCAAGGCCGCTGCCGCACCCAGCACAACGAAGGTGCGGTGCTCCGCAGGAACCAAGCCGCTCGCATAGACGAGCAGGGCAACCGGTGCCGCGCACAGCCAGCCGAAACGCACCGCCGCGAACGCGAGGTCGCGTTGGGCAGTGGCAGCGGGTGCGGCGGAGGTTACGGGTTGCATGGCAGAAGAGGTCACGGACGGGGCAAGTCGCTCGCGCCCGACCCCGGCGGCTTCCTGCGGAACGGAAGGCCCCCCGGTGAGAGGACGCGGAGCATGTGGATGGTGCCCCCGAGGAGCCCGAGGAACACGCCCAGCAGCACGAACAGCGGCTGGGTGCCCGCCTTCCCGTCGATCCAGAGGCCGCACCAGGTGAAGAGTGCGACCACGACGGCAAAGGTGAGCCCCGCGCTGAGCCCGCGCGCGGAGTGTCCTGTGGTTTGGGGCTTCAGGGCCATCCTTCGAAAGAGCGTGGAACGAGGGCGAGCAGGATAGGAAGTGCGCGCAGGGACGCAAAACGATTTTTTCACCTGCGCGGGACGAACCGAGTTCGGCCGTTCCCCAACGGGGCAGGCTCCCGGAGTGCCCGGGACCGCAAGGAGCTCCCCATGAACGCTTGTTTGATTTCGATCGCGCTGACTCTCGTCGCTGCCCACGCCAGCATGGCGCGCAGCCAGTCCGCGCTGCACTCGCCGACGGACCGGGCCGCACACGAGGGCAGCAGTTCCACCAGCTACCCGCTGGGTCGCGCCGCGATGCGGCTGCAGTCCCTGCACGGCGACCTCCCCGGCGGCTCGGTCCTGCACGGCATCGCCTACCGACGCGACGCCGCGACCGTGCGCGGAACCGTCGACGCGTTCCAGAGCGAGCTGGAGGTGCGCGTGTCCATGAGCCCACGCACGCCCACCAGTGCCTCCACCACCTTCGCCACCAACGAGGGCACGACACCGCAGGTGGTGCTGCCGCGCACCGTGCTGCAGTTCCCGGCCGTGGACCGTCCGCTCCTCGACCCCGCCCTCACGGCCGAGTACCTCATTCCCTTCGCCACCCCGTTCGTGGTGCCGGCCACCGGAGGCACCGTGTGCCTCGACGTGGTCGTCCACGGCAACACCACGGCTGCCGGTGCGAACCGCAACTTCAGCGTCTACCTCGACGCCCACGAGTTGCGGACCGACGGCTGGAACGAGGCCCCGGGCTTCCGCTTCGGCGCCGGCTGTGCCGCGCCGGGAACCACGACCTCGTGCACCTCGACCCTCAGCCTGTGGCGCGGGCCGACCGGCACGCGTATCGACACCACGATGCGCAACGGGGTGCCCGACGACGGCACCGGCCGCGTGTTCGTCGCACTCGCCGTGGGGCTCGGCAACCCGCTCGCGCAGTTGCCCGGTGCTGCAGGCTGCACCCTCCTCACCACGGGCGAGTTCTGGCAGCTCCTGCCCGGCACCACGGGCACGGGCGGCGACCATGCTGGCTCCCTCGCGCTCCCGTTGCTGCCGCCGGGACAGCGCCTGTGGCTGCAGCAGGGCAGCCTCGACGCCGTGTCAGGATCGTATGCGCTCTCGGACGGCAGCACGCTGCAGACGCCGCTCCCGGCGCTGCCCTCGCCCACCGTGGTCCGCATCGCCCATGCCAGCGACCCTGCTTCGCCCGTGGGCACGGTGAGCTTCGCCGTGCCCGTGGTGCGGTTCCTGTGAGGAGCCAGACCGCCGAGGTGCTGGCACGGGCGCGCAGCTATGCTCTTCGCCCCGCATGAACCTCGACGGCACGCACCTCACCCCTCGCGAGACCACCAGCCGCCTCGACGAGTACATCGTCGGCCAGGCAAAGGCCAAGCGCGCCGTGGCCGTCGCCCTGCGCAACCGTTGGCGGCGACGCCAGCTGAGCGCCTCGCTTGCGGCCGACGTCTACCCCAAGAACATCCTGCTCATCGGCCCCACGGGCGTGGGCAAGACCGAGATCGCGCGTCGGCTCGCATCCCTTGCACGCGCACCGTTCGTGAAGGTGGAGGCGACCAAGTACAGCGAGGTCGGCTACCACGGCCGCGACGTGGAGTCGATGGTGCGCGACCTCGTCGAGGCAGCCGTCGCCCTGGTCCGCACCGAGCAGGTGACCGCCGTCTCCGGCAAGGCCGCCGCGGCCGCCGAGGACCGGATCTTCCACGCCATGGCCGCAGCTGCGGGCCTCTACGGCAGCGACTTCCCGCGGGGAGGAACCATGGTGGGCGGCTTGTGGCGACCGGCGCCCTACGGCCAGGCTGGCCAGTCCTCGCTGGAGCCCTCCGACGAGGAACTGCAGCGGGAGGCAGAACGCGCCGGGCTGCGCGAGTCGCTGCGCAGCGGTGCACTGGAGGACCAGGTGGTCGAGGTCGAGGTGCGCGACACCCGGCCGCAGGCACTGAGCATCATGGGGCCACAGGGCAACGAGACCATGGGCATCGACGCGCAGGCGCTGCAGGAGCTCTGGGGCCGGTCGAGCGGCCCGAAGACGCGCGTCCGCAAGCTGCGGGTGGCGGAGGCGCGCGCCGCACTGCAGGAGGAGGAGGCGGACAAGCTGATCGACCAGGACGCCATCGTGCAGGAGGCGCTCGACCGCGCCCAGAACGACGGCATCGTGTTCATCGACGAGATCGACAAGATCGTCGGCGGCGGCGCGACCGACGGTCCCGACGTGAGCCGCGAGGGCGTGCAGCGCGACCTGTTGAGCGTGGTCGAGGGCTGCGCGGTGTACACGCGCTACGGCAACGTGCGCACCGACCACGTGCTGTTCATCGCCGCGGGCGCGTTCCACCTGCACAAGCCGAGCGAGCTCATCCCCGAGCTGCAGGGACGCTTCCCGGTGCGTGTGGCGCTCCAGTCGCTGACCGAGGCAGACTTCGTGCGCATCCTCACCGAGCCGCGCAACAGCCTCGTGCGCCAGTACCAGGCCCTGTTCGCCACCGAGGGGGTGACGCTGGAGTTCACCGCCGACGGCGTGGCACGCCTGGCCGAGCTGGCGTTCCGCGCCAACCGCAGCCAGCAGGACATCGGCGCCCGCCGCCTCATGACGATCCTCGAGAAGTGCCTCGAGGACCTCTCCTTCCAGGCGAGCGAGCTGCGCGGGCAGCAACTCAAGGTCGACCGCGCGCTCGTGGACGACCGCCTGGGCGAGTCGGCGACGGACGAGGACCTGATTCCCTATCGCATGTAGCGCGGGCCGCGACCGCGGTTATCCTGCTCGCCCCCCAAAGACATCCCCCATGGAACGCACCCTCATCCTGTTGAAGCCCGATGCCGTCCAGCGCGGCCTCGTCGGCCAGATCCTCTCCCGCTTCGAGTCCAAGGGCCTCAAGATCGCCGCGATGAAGCTCATGCAGATCACGCCCGAGCTCGCCGCCAAGCACTACGAGGCGCACAAGGAGCGCAAGTTCTACCCGGGCCTGGTCAAGTTCATGACCAGCTCGCCGGTGGTCGCCCTCGCCATCGAGGGCATCGACGCCATCAAGATCTGCCGCACGCTCATGGGTGCCACCTTCGGTGCCGATGCCGCCCCGGGCACGATCCGCGGCGACTACGGCGTGAGCCGCAGCTACAACCTCGTGCACGGCTCGGACAGCCCCGAGGCGGCAGCACGCGAGCTCGGGCTGTTCTTCCCCGAGGGCATCGTCAACTACAACTACGCCGCCTTCGACTGGATCTACGATCCGGTGGAAGAGCTGAAGAAGGCCTGACCCGGGCCTCCCCGGTGCCGCCGTGGTCGAACCCGGTCCGCGTTCCGGCGGCCTCACGGCCGCCGAACTGGCGCAGGTGGTCGCGGCCCTGCGGGCAGACCTCACCGGCTGCACCGTGCTCGACGTCGCCCGGCTGATCGAGAGCGACGACCTGCTGCTCGTGTGCAGCCCGCCCGGGGACGCACTCGACCCGCGCAAGCGCTTCCTGCACGTGGCCCCCGGCGGCGCAAGGGCACGGGTCTGCACCACGGGCCGCCGGTTCGGCCGCGAGCGCATGGCGAGCAGCCCCCAGCTCGACGCCCTGCGCAAGGCACTGGTCGGGGCGACCCTCGCGGACTGGCACCACCCGGCCGGCGAACGGCGCGCAACCGTCGCACTGCGGGCTGCAGACGGCACGGCACTGTCCCTGCACGTGGAACTGTTCGGCCCGAGGGGCCTGTGGGCGCTGTGCGACCCAACCGAGAAGGTCCTCGAACTCTCGCGCGTGGTCGACACGGGCGTGCGACGGATCCAGCCGGGTTCCACCTACGTGCCGCCCCCAACCGGCGAGCCCGTGCGGACCGATGCCGTGCCGCGCTTCCCGGCGCCGGTGCTGGAGTCGGTCGACCACCACTTCAGTGCCCTCGACCTCGCAGTCGAGGAGTCGGCAACCGCGAGCCGTGTGCTGCGCGCGCTCGAACGTGCGCTCGCGCGCACGGCAGGGCAGGTGGAGGGCTTGCGGACCCAGCTGGCAGGTGCCCTCGACGCCGCGCGGCTGCGCCACGAGGCGGACCTGCTGCTCGCGTGGGCCCACCGCATCCCGCGCGGGGCAGACCACGTGGAGGTCCCGGACAGCGAGGCCGAGGGCGGGTTCCTGCGCATCGACCTCGACCCAGCGCTGCCGGCCGTGCCACAGGCACAGGCGCGCTACGAGCGAGCCCGCAGGCTGGAGGACGGCAGGTCCGTCACCGAGGCAAGGCTCGCAGGCCTGGAGACCGGGTACGCACGGTTGCAGGGACTCCGGCAGGCACTGGGAGAGAGGCCGACGGCCGAGGACCTCGAACGGCTCGCCCCGGAGCTTGCGGCAGCGGGGATCACGGCCGCACCCGCGGGGCGCAAGGCCGTTGCCGAGCGCAAGCCGCAACGCCGCGAGGACACGCGCTTCCGCCGCTTCACCAGCGCCGAGGGCCACCCGGTGTTCGTGGGCAAGGACAACCACTCCAACGACGAACTCACGTGCCGCTTCGCACGCGGCAACGACGTGTGGCTGCACGTGGGCGGCGGGCGCGCGGGCTCGCACGTGCTGGTGCGACTGCCGAAGGGCAAGACGGCGAGCCTGGAGACGCTGCTCGACGCGGCCACGCTCGCGATCCACTTCAGCAAGGCGCGCGGGGAGGACCGTGTCGACGTGGTCTACACCTTCGCCAAGAACGTCCGCAAGCCGCGCGGCAGCCCTGCAGGGTCCGTGGTGCCGACCAACCCGCGCACCCTCACCGTGCGGGTCGAGCCCACGCGGTTGCAGCGCCTGCTGGACGGGACCGGCGGCACCGGGCCGGACCGCGGGTAGACTCGGCACGCCATGCCGGCCACCGCACGCAACCTGTTCGTCTGCGTCCTCGCACTCGCGACCTCCACGACGGCGACGCTGGCACAGGGCACCGGGACCGAGGCAGCAACGGGCGGCGACGCCACGGCAGCACCGTTGCCCGAGGGCGCACCACCGCGCATGGCACGGATCGACCGCACCGACCTGCGCACACATGCCATGTGGCTCGCCGACGACGCGCGCCGCGGACGCCTCACCGGCAGCAAGGGCCAGCAGGAGGCCGCGAAGTACGTTGCAGACCACTTCCGTTCGCTCGGCCTGAAGCCGCTCGGCGACAAGAAGGGTTTCCTGCAGAACTACCCGCTGGAGAAGGTGGCCCTCGACCCCGCAACCAGCATCACCTTCGGCACGGTGAAGCTCACCACGGGGCTCGCGGTGTTCCCCAGCAGCGACACGGACCGGCTCACGCTGTCGGGTCGCTTCGCATTCTGCGGCACCGGCCGGCCCGACGAGATGCCGCAGGCCCTCAAGGGCCGCATCCCAGTCGTCGCCCTGCGGACCCCGCCGCGCGGGCAGGGCACCGTGGCCGACTTCGGCGCACTGCAGCGCATCGCCGACATCGCACGCGAGGCAGCGGGCCGCGAGGCAGCTGTGGTGGTGGTCGCGCTGCTCGACGACCAGGGCGCCTTCGCCAACGCCATCAACTACGGCGCACTCCAGCCCGAGCACCCGGTGTTGCGCTTCGGCGGCGAGGGACGGGCGTCACAACGGCCCCGCGTGCCCGTGCTGGTGCTCAACACCGCGTCGGGAGCTCGACTGCTGGAGCACCTGCAGGTGACGCTGGGCGAGGACGGCAAGCCGGTGGCACCGGCGCAGGAGAAGGCAACGGGCAAGCTCTCGCTTGCCGTCAAGGTCGACCCCAAGGCCATGGCAAGCAACGTGGTCGCGGTGCTGGAGGGCACCGACCTCGCCCGCGAGGCCGTCGTCTACTCGGCACACATGGACCACGTGGGCGTGCGCATCGACGGCGACCCCTTCAACGGGGCCGACGACAATGCATCGGGGACGTCGGGACTGCTCGAGATCGCGCAGGCGTATGCCGACGGGGAACCGCCGAGCCGCTCGGTGGTCTTCCTCGCGGTCTCCGGCGAGGAACTGGGACTGTGGGGCTCGGCCTGGTTCGCCGACCACCCGACGTGGCCCGCCGACCGGATCGTCGCCAACGTGAACATCGACATGATCGGCCGCGCCGTGGTGAAGGACGACCGCATCCAGATGCAGGTCACGCCGAGCCACGCCCACGAGAAGTACTCCACGATCGTGCGCGACGGCGTCGCGATGGCTGGCAGGTTGCGCATCGACCTGACCTCGGGCGACACCTACTACCAGCGCAGCGACCACTACAACTTCGCGAAGAAGGGCATCCCCGTGGTGTTCTTCTGCGACGGCGAGCACCCGGACTACCACCAGGTCACGGACCACCCGGACAAGCTCGACTACGCCTCGATGGAGGCCGTGGCACGGTTGGCCTTCTGGACCGGATGGGAGGTCGCCAACCGCCGCGAGCGGCCGCGGGAGCTGGGGCCGCAACCGGGCTGGTGAGCAGGATGGGACAAGCCAACGCGCACCCCGAGTACCTCGCCCGCCGCAGCTTCGGCAGCCTCGACGGGTTGCGCGCACTCAGCATCCTCGGCGTGCTGTTCCACCATTGCGGCGGCTCCACGTCCGGCGGGGTCTGGGCACGCGGCCACCTGGGCGTCGACCTGTTCTTCGTGATCTCGGGCTTCCTGATCGTGACCCTGCTGCTGCGCGAGCGCATGCACACCGGCACGGTCTCCTTGCGTGCGTTCTACGCGCGTCGGTCGCTCCGCATCCTGCCGCTCTACTACGGGGTGCTGCTGGTCACCTGGCTCGCCACGTTGCCCAGCGAGTCGGCCGGGGCCCGCACCTACCGCGAGGGCCTGCCGTGGGCGCTCCTGTACCTCACCAACTGGCACGTGGTGCAGGGCATGCTGTCCTGCACCTGGTCGCTGGCCGCCGAGGAACAGTTCTACCTCGCCTGGCCCTGGCTCCAGAAGCATGGCGGCCGCCTCGCGCTGCCAGTCCTCGTACTGCTGCTGGCAACGTGCGTCGGCCTGCAACTCACCCACGCACTGCACGGCGTGCCCGCAGGGTTGCCCGACTTCCTGCAGCAGGCCTCCTTCACGCCCATCCTGCTGGGCGTGGCCCTCGCCCACCTGCTGCACCATGCACCCGCCCATGCCGGCATGGCACGCATCCTGGGCACTGCGGCAGCAGCACCGATCTGTCTCGCGACCCTGTGCACGGCAGTGCTGTGGCCATCGGACGACATCGACGGCCCCCAGCGCCTGCTCGTCCACCTGGCGATGACGGCTCTCGTCGCCAGCTGCGTGCTCCGCGAGGACCACGGTCTCGCCGGCATGCTGCGGTTCCGCCCGCTCGCGACAGTGGGCGTGCTCAGCTACGGCATCTACATGCTGCACGGCTTTGCCATGCACCTGTCCGCAGCCCTGTTGGATCCGCCGCGGACTGGTCTCGCGCCCGCCCACCTCGCGCTCTCGACGGTGCTCGCGACGGCACTCGCATGGGCCTCGTACCGCTGGTTCGAGAGCCCGTTCCTGCGGCTCAAGCAGCGCTTCGCACGCGGGTGAGACCCGCGGGGATCACTTGCCCTCGTTGCCAGCCGCCTTGGGTGCAGGCTCCTTGCGCACGCAGTCCCAGGCGATCACCCACTCGTGCCCGGTCTTGCGGAAGCCGAGGTCCCGCACCAGTCGCTGTTCCATGTGCGGCAGGTGGGCTGCGCCGTAGTAGATGCCGAGGTTGCGGTCGCCGGCAGCCAGTCGCTCCTGCAGCACCGAGAGGCACTTCTCGTTGCGCCCCTCCAGCAGCGTGGAGCCACCCTTCTCGTCGAGCCCGAGCGCCATGCGCTCCATCTGCTCCAGCTGGCGCCCCAGCACGATCTTCAGCTGCCGCTTGCCGTCGCCGCTCCGCAACGCCGACACGAAGTCGAGCGTCGGTGCCTTCTCGCCGTCGTCGCGGGACCCCATGGCCGCGCCGCTGCGCGCCATCCGCAGGAAGATGCCCATGAGGCTCTCCCCGCGCTCCTTCATCGAGCGCTGGAACTCCTCGGGCTCCATGTCGGCATGGACGAAGTTCTCCGGCCGGTAGTCGACGACGTCGAGCTGGAACTGCAGCCCGAGCGCGTTCTTCAGGCCACGTTGCAGCAGTCCGATGGCGCCGCCCGAGCCGGTGCTCTGCTCCTCGGGGTTGGGGCGGTGCTCGGGGCTCGCGACGAGCTCGTACAGCAGCGTCTGCCGCGTGCGGAACCGATCCTGCAAGACGGTGAAGTGTGCTGGCTCGGCGATGTGCACCGCCCCGTAGAGGACGAGTTCGACCCCGGCATCGTTGCGGTAGGTGGTGACGGCGGTCTCCAGCCGGCCACCGTCGCCGACGTCGACGAAGCGCACGAAGTCGGAAGGTGTCTCCGATGCGCCGTCACCCTGCTGTGCCGTTGCGAGGCCGCCAGCGAGGAACACGAGGAGGGAAACGCGCAGCGGCAGTCCGGACATGCCACGATGATCGGCTGCGGGGGCGACGGCCACAAGCTGCAGGATCCGGGGCGTGCACGCCGGGCGTCCCGCCACGGGACATCACCCCCCGGAACCGCCACCAGGCCGGCCTGCAGGCCGCCACTCCAGCACCTGCCCGAGCTGCAGCAACCGCTCCCGCAGCAGGCTGTAGGGAACGTCCTGCACCGCGATGCCCTGCTCCAGTGCGATGCCTGCGGCCACCGAGGCCGACTGGGCGAGCACCATGAAGACGGGCTCCATGCGGATCGAACCGTAGGCGATGTGGCTCGCAGAACATGCGACGGGGACGAGGAGGTTGGTGCACTCGACGCGCCTCGGGACCAGCGACCCGTAGCCGATGCCGTAAGGCCTCGGGACCCGGACCTGCACGTCGCCCTCGTTGCGGACCTTGCCGCCTGCATCGACGTAGCGCTGCACGTTGTGGCTGTCCATCGCGTAGGCGCCCATGCCCACCGGGTCGCTCACCACCTGCGTGCCCATGCAGTGGTGCTCCGTCACGACGGACTCGCCCACCATGCGGCGCCCCTCGCGCACGTAGAGCAACGGCGGCCAGTGGCCGGACGCCACGAACTCGTCCTTCGCCAGCCCGAACCGCTGGAACACGGCGCGCACCTTCTCCGGGACGCGCTCGTGGTTGGCCAGGGTCCACAACAGCCCCATGTTGTGCCGCCTGTGCTCGGCTGCGATCCGGGCGCGCTCGGCGTAGCTTGCCTCCGGCCAGTCCCAGTTGGCACCCACGTGGTCGGTGGAGACCGCACCGTTGTTGTTGCTGTCGGTCTTCCGGTTGGGCATGGGCACCGGGTGCCAGGGAGCCATCGTGGCCCCCGCCTCGAACCAGCGCAGCAGCAGCTCGTGGTCCCGCTCGTCGTATGCCTCGGGCTTGGGCCACGGCACCCGGTTGTCCGGGTCGTCGGTGGCGCAGATGCGGTAGCAGTAGGCCTGCACCAGCGCGTCGCCGCTCCCGTCCGCAGGCAGCGGCCCGGGCCGGATGCCGGGCAGCAGCCCGCTGGCGGGGTCCCCGGGCACCACGTACGGGTCCACGTCCACGAGGAACTGGTGGTGCTTCGCGTTTCCCACCTGCACGCCGTTGAGGGTCTCCCCGTGGCGGGCATTGGGCTCGCGGCCCACGGTGTACGACACCCCTGCGGCCGCCATGAGGTCGCCCTCGTAGGTGCAGTCGAGGAAGACACGCGCCCGCACCTCCAGCCCGCTCTCCATGCGGACCGAACGGATGCTCGCGCCATCGAGTTCGACCCCTGCGGCAACCGCACTGCCGGTGCGCGGCGTCCGGTCCAGGCGCTCCCCGCGACGCAGTTCCACCCGCTCCTGGGCGAGCATGGCGCCGAGCTGGGCCTGCGCCACCGAGGGCTCGAACGTCCAGGCCGCATCGTCACCCTTGGCGTGGCCGCGGCCCTTGAACTTCGCCGGGTCCTCGCGGTGCCATCCGCCCGGTGCGTCGTAGTGCGCCCGGAGCCGCCGGTGGAACTCGCGCGCGATGCCGCCGATCGCGTCCTTGTTGCCGACGTCGGTGGCACCCAGTCCCGATGTGGTGAGCCCGCCGACCCAGTGGTCCGGGTCGAGCAGGACCACGGTGTTCCCCTGCCGGGACGCCTGGACGGCAGCAGCGACACCGGCAGACGTGGCACCGTAGACACAGACATCCGCCTGCAGCACCTGGGGACTCTTGGGGCCCGTGGTGCACCCGAGCACGGCGAGGAACAGGACTCCGAGCCATCGCGTCATGGCGCGCAGCGTGGGGCGGGCAGGTCCTGCTTGCAAGCGCGGCAACGGGTCAGGGCCGCTTGAACTCACCGCCGTTCTCGGTCGCCAGCTGGCGCAGGAAACCCTCGTTGAGGTCCCTGCCGATCGCGATCGTGTGGATGGTCACGCGCTTGAGCGGGTTCCATGCGCGCGCGCTGACGAGGATCTCCTCGGTCGAGTCCAGCGAGCCGTCCGGCTTGGTGGGCGATCCGTCCGTGAGCAGGAACACCGTGTCGAGCTCGACACCGTAGTACCTGTCGCGCGCACCGCGGCCGACGAGCGTGAAGGCCTGCTCGAGCGAGTCGTGGATGTTCGTCGACGATGCGTGGGACAGCCCCTTCACGAAGGTCTGCGCCTTCGCCACGTTGTCCTTGGTGGCAGGCTGCATCTTCTGCTCGTACCAGTGCGGCAGGTCGTTGAACCAGAGGATCGCGAACTTCTGCTCGGGACGGAGCAGCCCGAGGGCCCGCACCAGCTCTGCCTTGCAGGCCTCCAGCCGCGTCGTGTCCTTCGCGCCACCCGACGAGGTGCCCCCGGTGACGAAGTCCACCTTGGCCTTCATCGAGTCCGAGCAGTCGAGCACGTACAGGATCGCGTTGCTCTGGTCCTGCGGGATGCCGAAGTAGTAGTTCTTGTCCGTCTCCTTGCGGTGGCTGGGGATGCCCTTGCCCAGCTCGACGGTGCCGGCGGCAACGGCTGCACCCTCGGCCTGCCACCATGCCTTCCACGCCCCCGTGTTGATGCCGTGCTGCTGCCCGGTGAGCACCTCGAGTGCCGCGGCGACACGCATGCGGAACTGCCCGCTGGAGCGCGCGAGCAGGTCGATCATCGGCCCCACGGCATCCGGGACCGCGATCCTTGCGAGCGCGAGTGCTGCGCGCTCGGCCACGGCCTCCGTCGGGCTGGACAGCAACGCGACCACGGGCGACGCGTGCAGCTGGGCCGTCTTGCCCGCGAGTGCCATGGCGTCCAGCAACGCGATCTGTTCCTCCGGCTCCTTGGCGCGCAGCAGGGCCGCAGCGAGTTCCGGCATCACGTCGGCGGCACCGGAGCCGACGGCCCTGGCTGCCGCCAGCTTCAGCGGCAGTGCCGCGGACTTGCTGCCACACACCTTCTGGAGCAGGAACACGAGCGCGTCCTTGCGCCGCAGTTGGCCGATGCGGGTCCCCACCTCGCCCTGCAGGACCCGCAGCGCGTCCCCGCGCCCGCGCATGCCCGACACCTCTTCCTTCAGCTGGTTGTAGCGGGCGTGCTTGTCCTGGGGCAGCACGCGGTTCCCGGCCGCCTCCTGTCCCTTGAGGATCTCGGCGATCTCAGCAAGTGCCTTGGCCCGCTCGGCGTCCAGCACCGCACCCTCCGCTCCCACCACGGCAAATGCATCCGCCAGTGCCTCGGCCACCTTGGCCGAGTCCTCCTGCCCGATCCCGGCCAGCGCAGCGCGCCGCACCTCCACGGGTGCCGGGTCCTTGCCCTTCCTCGCGGCAGCAAACGCCTTCTCGAAGGTCGCGAGCGCCTTGGGGTCACCCTGCGCGAATGCCAACGCGGTGCAGAACAGTGCGACAGTCAGTTGTTGGAACAGTGCGCGCATGGATTGGCTTCCTCGATCGCATCATGCCGTTCCACCGATTCCCCAGGAAGCACTGCATCCGTGCCCTGGCACCGACGCGAACGGGGCGGCACCAAGGAGACTCCAACATGATCTTCCGCTCCCTCGTTGCCGCCCTTGCGCTGGCACTCCCCACCGTCGCCCAGGACGCCAAGCTCACCGTCGTCCACGGCATCCCCGGCCTCCCCGCACCCGTCGAGGTCTTCGCCAACAACGCACTCCTGTTCAGCTTCGACTACACGGACGTGCGTGGCCCGCTCTCGATCCCGGCCGGCACCTACGCCATCGAGGTCAAGCTCAACGGCAACGTCGTGCTGAGCGCCAGCCCCACGCTTGGCGCTGGCGTGAGCTACACGGCCGTCGCCCACCTGCTCCCAAGCAGCGGCATCCAGCTCTCCCTGTTCACCAACGACACGACCCTGCCCGCCGCCGGCAAGGCGCGCCTGACGGTCCGTCACCTCGCGGACGCCCCTGCAGTGGACGTGCTTGCCCGCCGCGGACGCTGGGGCTCGTACTCCACCGTGTTCGCCAACGTTTCCAACCCCAACGAGGGCACGGTCGAGGTCGACCAGGGCTGGTACTCCGTCAAGCTCAATGCAGCCGGGACCAGCACCACTGCATTCGGGCCGACCTCGCTCGGCCTCGGCGCTGGCAGGCTGTACGAGGTCATGGCAATCGGCTCCCTCGGCACGCCCAGCTTCCAGCTGCTGCCCGTGGTGACGGACCTGCGCACCCCGCCCACGCTGGTGGGCTCCGTGCAGGGAACCTCCTGCGGTGGCCAGGTTGCGCTGTCGACCACGACTCCGACCTTCGGCACGGCCTTCGACGTCACGCTGAGCGGCGCCCGAGCCGACACCTTCGGCTTCTTCCACGCCGGCCGCAGTGACTCGCGCTTCCTGTTCCTGCCGCTGCCGATCAGCCTCGGCTTCCTCGGCGCGACCGGCTGCAGCCTCTACCAGAGCACCGAGATGATCACCCCGATCCGCACCAGCGCAACCGGCACTGCCACGCGGTCGTTCACCATCCCGGCCACCGCGGCCCTGTGGTTCAACGAGATCCACTTCCAGTACAGCTACGTGGACGGGTCGGCCAACAGCCTGGGCCTTGCCCTCACCGACTACGCCTCGGTCGTCAAGCAGTGACCACCCCCGTCTCGCGCAGGAGTCAGCCCCTGCGTGGGACCCGGTTGGGCGCGTGGTCGACGAGGGTGCGTGCCGCGAACCACTCGTCGACCTGCAGCGCGCCCACCCCAGCGGTGTCGAGTCCGTCGATGCGTGCCATCCCTGCTGCGTCCTCGGCATCCACGATCGAGATCGCCTTGCCCTCTGCGAGGCGGGCGAAGAACAGCACCTGCGGGTGCTGTCGCCACGCTGCCTCTGCTGCTGCGCCGTCTGCAGCGGTGAGCATGACGTAGCCTCGGCCGAACTCACCCGGCTGCGCCTTGTGTCCACTGCGCGCACGTGCGTCTTCCGCGGCCAGGTCCGCATCCACCATGGCCCGCAGCGGGTAGTCGGTCTCGATGCCTGCGTAGTCGAGGGCAAACACCCCTTCCGCGAACCCCGGGTCGGTCTCCGCCCAGCTCCTCGCCTCCCCTGCGTCTGCAGTGGCCATGACGAAGATGCCGCGCAGCGCCGGGTCGGACCTGGACCTCCCGTAGGGCCCCGCCAGCAGCAACTTCCCCTCGCGGGCGAGCCGCTGCATGTTGGCCATGTGACCGGCGAACACCGCCTGCTGCTGCTCCTTGGTCAGCCCGGTCCGCGGGCCCGTCCGCAGGTACACGAGGGTGTGGGACTCAAGTGCCCTGCCGCTCGCGGACGAAGCGGTGCAGGCGCCGAGGACCATCAGGAGCAGGGAGACAAGCAGCGCAGGTCGCATGCGCGCACGATACGTCCCTGACGCGGTGCCGCACACGCGGGCCCTCGTGCGCATGCGCTTGTGCACAGCCCCGGCTGGTCCCATCCTGCAAGCATCATGGCCTTCGAGGACCGCATCGCTGCATGCAACAACGCGGACCTCACGCGCTACGTGCCGTGGCGGTTCGGGGTGTCGCCTGCCGGCCATGTGCGACGCGACCGGCTGGACCGCCTGTTCGCCCTCGGCAAGCGATTCTCCGCATCGGCAGACGGCACCCCGGTCCTCGACGCTCCCACTGCAGAGGCCGGCAGCGCGGCACTCCAAGAACTGGTCCTCGCGCTGGCCACAGCGGGCGAGGTACGGCAACCCACCGGGGAGCGGTTCCCGGTGCTGACCCCCGACGCAGGCACGCCCGGCAACGGCACGCTGCTGGTCGACCGGGCCGCGGTGATGTGGCTCGGGGTGCGGCCGGTGGGCGTGCACCTCACCGGCTGGAGCCGCGACCACCGGGGCACGTGGATCTGGGTGGCACGGCGCTCGCGCGCCAAGCCCACCTACGCGGGCATGCTCGACAACACGGTGGCAGGCGGGCAACCGCACGGCATCGGGCTGGACGAGAACATGGCCAAGGAGTGCGCCGAAGAGGCGGCGATCCCACCGGAACTCGCCCGGCAGGCGCGACGCACCTCGGTCGTGAGCTATGTCCGCGAGGAGCCCGGCGGGCTCAAGCCCGAGGTCCTCCACTGCTACGACCTCGAACTGCCCTGGGACTTCGCGCCGCGGCCCGTGGACGGCGAGGTGGAGGGATTCGAACGCCTGCCGGCCGAACAGGTGGTCGCACTGGTGCGCGACACCCAGCAGTTCAAGCCCAACTGCAACCTCGTGCTGATCGACTTCTTCCTGCGCCATGGCCTGCTGGACACCCAGCTGCCGGCGGACCGGCGGGGGGCCCTCGCTGCGGCGCTGCGGATGCCACTCCCTTGAAGAGCAGCACTTGAGAGGGCGCCCGCCTTGTCCTTAGATGGGCACGTGGAGATCTCGTTGCCAGGAAGCCCGGTGCCGATGTTCCCGCTGCAGGAGGTGCTGCTCTTCCCGGGGCAGATCCTGCCGCTGCACATCTTCGAGCCGCGCTACCGGCAGATGGTCGAGGACAGCCTCGACGGGCCGGGCCGCATCGTGATGGCGACGATCCGGCCGGGCATGGTGGCTGCCGCAGGCAGCCCACCTGCCGTGCTGCCCGTGGCCGGGATCGGGGAGATCGTGCGCCACGAGAAGCTGCCCGACGGGAGGTTCCTCGTCTGGCTCCTGGGGCTCCAACGCGTCCGCATCGAGGAAGTCGCCTCCGACCGCCTGTACCGCAAGGTCCGCTGCGTCCCCTTCGAGGAGGTGCCGGTGGCCGCGGGCGAGTCCGGGGACCTGTGCGAACGGCTCCGCGCTGCCGCTGCACTGCGCCTGCCGCGCAAGCTCCAGGTGCCCGAGCAGGCCGGTCCAGGCCTCCTCACGGACCTGCTGCTGCAGACCCTTGGTGCACCACAGCACTTCGTGGCCGAGATCTTCTCCGAGTCCAACGTGGCAGAACGTGCCCGGATGGCGCTTGCCGCTGCCGAACGGTTCCCGCCCCAGCCCCGCACCGAGGACGGGACCGAGGGTGAGGGGGACGGGACCCACGACACGGACCGCGACGAGACCTGAGCGGCCCCCGGCGCGGGCGAACCGTCGATGCCAAGGAAACCCGAGGCAGCAGTCCGCCTGACGGACTATTCTCCTGCAGTCATGCGCACCGATCCCACCCGCACCCCGGGCAACCCTCTCCGCATCTACATGGTCGGGTCGCACGCCACCGGCAAGACCACCGTGGCCCGTTGGCTGCGGGACCGCTACGGCATCCCGATGATCGCCGAGGTGGCTCGCGGGGTGCTGGCGGAGATGGAGGAACGACTCGACTCGCTGCGCGCCGACATCGCCCTGGTCAACCGCTACCAGTCCGAGGTGTTCGCCCGCCAGATCGCCGCCGAGCGCAACGTGACCGGACCGTTCGTGAGCGACCGCGCGTTCTGCAACCTGGCCTACGCCGCCCACCACTCCACCATCCTCGGCGAGATCTTCCGCGACCCGCGGCTCAAGGAGTACATGGAGTGGGTCCGTGGCGGCATCGTGTTCTTCCTGCGTCCCCACCCGCAGCTGGTGCAGGCCGACGGCGTGCGCGCCGGGCTGGAGTGGGACGAGGTGGTGCGCATCGACGGCATGGTGAAGCTGCTGCTCGAGATGTTCGACGTGCCCTACCTGCCCGTGGCGTCGCTCGCCATGCAGGAGCGGGTGCGCCTGATCGAACGCGTGCTCGACCTCGTGGGCGTGGCTCCCGTGGGCAGGTCCAGCGACGAGCCTCGCGCCGAGGCGCCACTGCGCACGAACTGAGCCGGTCCAACCTCCAGGCACGGCAGCACCAACGAGGCGGCCCGCCCCGGATGCGTTCCGGGGCGGGCCGCTTGCACGAGGATGGTCCCTCGACCCGCAGGTCAGCCGTTCACTTGGCCTGCTTGGACTGCTTGCCTTCCTTGGCCGGGGCTTCCTTGGCCTCCTGCTTGGCAGGCTCGGCAGGCTCCTTCGCAGCAGCCCCTGCGCTCTCCAGCTCGTCCGCCAGCTTGCCGGCGCCGTAGATCTTGCGCATCGACTCGATGATGACCTCCGGGTGCACGCTCACGGTGCGGGCGACCTCGTCGTCGAACACGTAGTTGTTGCCCAGCATCTCGATGTTGCCGTCGAAGATGAGGCCGACCACGCGCTGCTCCTTGTCGATCATCGGGCTGCCCGAGTTGCCGCCGATGATGTCGCAGGTCGCCACGAAGTTGAACTTGGTGTCCAGGTCCAGCTCTCCGCGCTTGTCGAGCCAGGCCTGCGGCAGGTCGAATGGGTGCACGTTGGCGAACTCGCTGTTGCGGCCGAACAGGCCCCACAGCGAGGTGAAGGCCGGGGCCACGGTGCCGTTGAAGCGGTAGCCCTTGACGATGCCGTCGCTGAGGCGCAGCGAGAACGTGGCATCCGGCGGGATGCTGGTGCCGTAGACGGCGAAGAAGGCCTCGCCGATCAGCTGCTGCTGCTTGCGCTCCTCTGCCTGCAGCTCCGTCATGCGGTTGCGGAGCGCATCGGCGCTGAGGGAACCTGCGGCAGCCACCTTCTCCTGCTGCAGGCGGGCCACCTCGTCCCACGCCTTGCCGAACTTGTCGAACAGACCCTTCTCCTTGAGCGCGGCGTGCACGGCTTCCTCGGCCGCCTTCTTGATCGCCATGATGCGCGGGTTCTTCAAACCGTCGAGGTAGCCCTGGAACGCCTTGCGCGTGTTCTCCACGCCGAGGATGCGGGCGCGGAGCTCCTTCTCCTTCGCGGGACTCTCCTTCGCCTGGGCGTTGAGCTGGTCCAGCATCTGGTGCACGCGCTCGAGCTGCTGCGGGTAGAAGTGGTCGCGCAGGTACTCGCACTGGGCGAGGGTCTGCAGGCGGCCGGTGCGCCCGGGGTTGCCGGTGACGAAGACCAGGTCGCCCTCTGCGGCCCCCTCGGTGCGCCAGCGGAAGTAGTGCCCCGAGGTGTCCGCCGGCTTGCCGTCCTTGCCGTAGGCGCGGCAGAAGGTGAAGTCGAGGCCCCAGCGCGGGTAGCAGAAGTTGTCCGGGTCGCCGCCGAAGTGCGCCACCTGGCCGTGGGGCGCGCACACCAGCCGGATGTCGTCCCAGATCCGGTAGCTGTAGACCTGGAACATGCCGCCCTGGTAGAGCGTGACGAGCTGGTGCGTGAGCCCCGGCTCCTTCTCGCCCATCGCCTTGACCAGGTCCTCGGCCTTGGCGCCCTTGCGGACCTCCTCGGTGATGTCCTTCGTGGCGACCAGCTGCTGCACGGTGAGCTTCGGCAGCTTCACCTCCGCCTCGTACGAGCCGGCGTAGAACCCGTCCTTGAGCCAGTCGTTGTCACCCTGCACCTCCGCGATGTTGTCGCGGGCGCAGTGGTGGTTGGTCATGATGAGACCGGTCGGGCTCACGAAGGAGGCGGAACAGCCGCGACCGAAACGGAGGGACGACAGCATGGCGTGCTGCATCCACTCGTCGCTCGGCTTGAAGTCGTACTCCTTGTCGAACCACGCCAGCGGCGCGTTCTCGAAGGTCCACATGCGGCCGAGGTCCTTGCGTTCCTGGGCCTGGAGGGTGGCGCATGCCAGCGCCGAGAGGATCAAACCGCGGGTGAGGAAGGAGAGATTCATGGTGCGAAGGGGGGAATCTACGCACTACGGCGGGAGGGGCGAGGGCCCAGCCGCCATTTCGGGCACCGGGAGGCCTCAGACGGCCGGGTTCGCCACGCTGAGTTCGCGGTAGAGGGCCAGCAGGCGGTCCACGTTCTCCTGGATCGGGGGCGGCTGGGCCCCGTCCATCGCCAGCGCGGGCCCCTCGCCCTCGGCCATCCGGCCGAGCAACGCGGCGAGAGCTGCTGCGTCCCCGGCCGGGAAGAGCAGGCCGTTGCGACCGTGGTCGACCACCTCGCGGATGCCACCGAGGTCGGATGCGATGACGGGAACGCGCGCATGGAGCGCCTCGAGCACGGTGAACGGGGTGTTCTCGTACCAGAGCGAGGGGACGACGAGTGCGTCCAACGAGCCGAGCACCGACCCGAGCTGGGTCGGGCCGAAGGGCCCGTGGAAGGTCGCCCGCGGGTCGCAGATGCCGTCCACCAGCACGTCGGACCACCCGGGCTGGGACTCCCTGCTGCCGTGCACGTGGAGCCGCACGCGCTTCGAACTGGTCTTGCCCAGCGCGTCGAGCAGGACGTGCAGTCCCTTGTGGCGCGTGATCGAGCCGATGTAGCCGACATCGAAGGTGTCGCGCGACGCAGGACGGTGGCGTGGTGCCGTGGCAGCGAACCGACCGTGGTCGAGTCCGTAAGGCAGGTGCACGAGTCGCGCCGGGTCGAGACCGTGCTGGCGGTAGATCCCGGCCAGGAATCGCGACGGGGCGACCACCCGGTCCGCGCGGTTCAGCACGGAGAACAAGTGCTCCTTCCTGCCCACCAGTGCGAGCGCCTTGCGCGGGTCGCTGCCGGAGTGGTTGCCTGCAGGTCGCGCAGCGTCCGCGAGCGTTCCCAGGGCATCGAGCATGCCTGCCTGCTCCAGCCGGCCCGCGAGTGCAGGGTCGATGCAGGAGACGCATCCGAGCCCGCGCGCAGGCGGCCCGTCACAGAGCGCGCCGTCACTGCGCAGCAGCAGGTAGTTGGGGCACACCCACCAGAAGTCCATCAGGTTGACGACCACCGGGATGCCCCGGGACGCCGGTTCGTCGACCACTGCGCGTCCGATGTTGCGCGGGTGGAACACGTGCACCACGTCGCACGGGAACTCGTCGAGCTGGCGCGCGAGTGCGCGTGCTGCCATCGGGTTGTCGTAGTCGCGCAGGTGCACGTCGCGCGAGAGGCTGTGGTGCAGCCCCACGCGCCGCACCGGGATGCCCTCCACCACCTCGTCGCGCTCGACCCAGTTGCGGTCGGGACTGTCGTGCTGGACGAGGGGCTCGTAGGCAAAGACCCTCGCATCGACGCCTGCGGAGCGCATCGCGAGGACGATGGCGCGGACGTACTGCTCGGTGCCGGTGACGTGGCGCGGCAGGAACTGGTGCACCACCGCCAGCAGCTTCACGACGGGTTCCCCGGCCTCGTGAGGAACGCGATCTCGTGGGGAGCCAACGCACGCTTCCTGAGGTTGAAACGGCGCCGGACGAGTTCCTGGAGCAGGAGCCGGATCCAGTGCTCGCGCTCGCCGAGCAGTGCACGCGTCGCCTCTTGGGACTCGTGCAGCTCGCGGATGCTGCGCATCAGCGCAGTGGCGTCGGACGATCCCGAGGCCTGCAGCACCGCAGCCAGCATGCGGCTGTCCATCTGCAGGCCCGCAACCAGTTCCTGCAGCCGTCGGGTGTCCGTGGTGACGTCTGCACCTGCAGAGTGACAGAGTGCAGCGAGGTCCTCGTCGCGGCGGAGGACCGCACGTCGCAGCTCCTCCTCGCGCTGGGCCGCGCGCTGCAGTTCCTGCTGCAGCGCAAGCTGGGTGGCGCGCGCCTGCCTTGCGTCCTCGGCCCGTTGGGCCGCGGCAGCCTCCAGGTCGGAAATCCTCTGGACCGCGGCGGCGTCCAGCGCGGCAGCCTTCTGGGCCAAGGCAGCCTCCAGTGCGGAGAAGTTCTGTTGGGCGGCAGCCAGTTGCCCGGCCAAGGCGGCGGAACGGGCTCGTTCCCGTGCCAGTTCCTCCACCTTGACGGACAGGAGGGACCGCTCCCGCGCAAGCTCCTCCGTCGTGAGGGCCGCTTGCGTCTTGAGCTCACCAAGGGCATCGGCCGACTGAGCGAGTTGTCCGCGCGCGAGCGCGAGGTCCTCGCGCAACTGCTCGACGAGCCCCTGCGAGTGCGCAAGTTCGACCGACGTGCGCTCGACCTGGACGCCCAGCTGGGCCACCTGCTGCGCATGAGCCTCCGCAGCACGGGCCGTCTCGGCGCCGAGCTGGGCCATGCGCTGGACCTGGGCGTCGAGGGCCTGTGCCACGTCGGACCGTGCAACCTCGTGCTGACGAACCGCGTCGAGGAGTTGCGCCTCCCTGGCCTGGCCGTGCTCCAGCACGTCGCGCAACCGTGCAGCGAGGAAGGTGCGGACCTGGATGCCGATGCTGATGTCCCCGAAGTAGCGCTCGAGCGCCTCGGTCCACGAACCGTGCTCCTCGGCCCGGGCGCGCTCCAGCGCAGCCAACCGCTGGGCCTCGAGCCCCTCGTGCTGCACGGTGTCGAGCGACTCCAGGAAGCGGATGCGACGGTCGCGCACCAGCCGCGCAACCACCTCGGAGCCGACTGTGTGCTCCACGATGCCCGTGGCAACCTGCTCGACGAGGGCACGGTGTGCTGCCGGGTCCGATGCAGGCATGCGTGCGAACACGCGCCGCAACAGGTCCAGCAATGCGGGCTTGTCCACCTGCCAGAGCGAGTCGGACCGGGCAAACGCAGCACTGAGGCGCTCCGGGTGCCAGCTCGCCAGAACCAGCAGCCGCTCCAGCTGGGCCGCCGTGTCGGCACTCGGACCCGCGACCGTGCAGTGGAGCTCGGTCCCGACCAGCGCACCCACCGAGTGGCCGCGGGAGCGGGCCCGGTGCACGAACTCCCACAGAGCCGCCTCGCCCAGGAGGTCCTCCTGGAAGCAGCCCAGCCGCTCGAACGCGGCACGGCGCACCACGAAGGCACGGGCGGAAGGGAACGCGACGACCACCGGAGCCGAGCTGCCGGCCTGGAAGGGGACACCGTGCAGCTCCAGCAAGCCACTGGGGTCGTTGCACCCGAGCGTGCGGAGCCCCCCTTCGGTGAGGACTGGAGAGGCGATGGCGAGCGAGGGAACGGAGCATGCCGCGACGAACGAAGCCGCGTCGTGACGGGCAAGCTCTGCACCGGCTGATGCCAGCAGGACGAAGTCGGCGCGCCCTGCAACCATTGCGAGGTTCCAGCACTGCGCCGGGGTGCGCGCGTCCTTGTGGACGATCCACTCGATGCCGTCGACCGTGCGCAGCTCGCGTGGCACCGCGTCGAACTCCACGGGCGTGCCGACCCATGCAACCAGAAGTTCCGGTGCCTTGCGGCGGCACGCGACTGCCTGTTCCGCACTCCCCGGACCCCACCAGACCAGTTGCAGGGTCGAACCCTGCACACCGTCGCCAGCCGTTGGAGCGGTTGCGACGACACCACCTGCCTCGCGCAGCTTCCACCGGGTGAGGTCGAGCACCTGCTCCAGTTCCCGGACCCTGCCCTGAAGGGCCTCGCGCTCCCGCGCCACGTCGCGGACCCGCTGCAACTCCTCGAGGAAGCCGAGGGACTGGTCGGTGACCTCGCGCAGCTGCCGCTCGCGCTCCGCGAGCAGGGCCACCAGCCTTGCCTCACGGTCGGGGGAGGACGAAGGAACCGTGCCGCGCGGGACGCGCGATCCCCCTCCCTTCTCCTGGCGATCTCCCGACTTGGACATGGCGTGCAGACAGTCTTGCGACAACCCCTCGAGGCCTCAAGGACTCAGCTGCCGAACAGCCCCCGGTAGATCTTGCGCAGCCTGCGCCGCACCGACCAACGAGGACCCGGGGCACCCGAGGGCACCGGCGGCAGGTGGAACTCGGGACGCTGCAGGGCCGGTTTGCGACCCAGTTCCTGCAGCATCGACTCGAGTGCCTTGGCGTAGTCGAGGGCGCGGCGCAGCTGGCCCTCGGCACCGTGGCAGCGGTGCTGCCAGGCCGCGAGCTCGCGATCCACGTCGTTGTACTTGTAGCTGGCGATGACGCGCAGGCTCTCGCGCACCGCTTCCGAGGGACGCTCGCGAGGGCTGCTCCCGTCGGCGGCGGAGGCGATCGCACGCTCGTAGCACTCGACGGTGCACTCAGCCGTCCGTCGCCACGAGAGCTCGCGCTCCCGTGCGCGGCCGCGCTGCACGAGGGCCTCGACCTCGGGACCACCGCGGAGGCAGACCCGCAGCCCCTCGGCAAGTTGGGCGTCGTTGCCGGGCTCGAACAGGATGGCTCCGTCGCCGCACACCTCGGGTATCGACATCGCGGCAGCGGCCACCACGGGCACGCCCAGGGCCATGGCCTCGATCGGCGGGATGCCGAAGCCCTCCTCGCGAGATGGATAGGCCAGTGCCTTGCAGCCCTGCAGCAGCGCCTTCACGTCCTGGTCGTCGAGTCCCTGCACCCACTTCACGCGCGAACCGATGCCGAGCTGTTGGATGAGCTCGTCGCTGGTCTCGCCAGGGTTCTTCCAGACCTTGCTGCCTGCGACGCACAGCTTCACGTGTTCCGGCAGGCGGGCAAGCGCACGGAACAGCGTCGCATGGTCCTTGTGCGGGTAGTCCTTGCCCACGGCGAGCACGAAGTCGCCGTCGATGCCGATGCGCGCACAGCGTCGACGCACCTCGTCGGCAGGAAGGGCCTGGTGGAAGTCCGGGTCCACCGCGAGCGGTGCGAGGTCCGCGATGGATGCGTCGCCCTTCAGGTCGCGCTCGATCTCGCCCATCACCGAGCGGCTGTGCACGAGCAGTCGGTCCGCGTTGCGCACGAGACGCTGGATGTAGCCGTGGTACCAGTTCCAGTGCTCGCGGTCCGGGAAGTACTCGGGATGGCGGTTGAGGATCGCGTCGTGCACCTCGACCACCGATGCCTTGGCCAGCAGGGGCAGCACCAGGTCGCGTGGCGTCGAGTCCGGGAACCAGCTGAGGTGGTAGACGTCAGGCGCCTGCGCCGGGTCCGTCAGGATCTTGACGATGTCCTCGGTGGTCAGCACCTCGACCAACTCGGCGTTGGGCGGCAGCGGTTTGGCCGGGGTGGTGCCGCGGATGACCACGACGCGCAACCGCCGCACCTGCGGCAGGCCCGCGAGTTCACGCAGCACGTTGAGTTGGACCCGCTCCAGTCCGGAAATCGGTCGGTTCAGGAGGCGGGCATCGAACAAGACGTCCATGGCGAGGTCTCATCGGAGCGTAGGAGGACTCCGCTTGACACTTCCTGCAGGGCTTGGCAACGAAGTCGTACCCGATCCGTCGCAGCGCCCACAGTCCCATGGCAGCGCGGCATCCGCTCCGGGCGGAGCGGATGCTGCACACGGGAATCAGATGTCGCGGCCGCCGAGTGCGCGAACCCGCGGTTGGGCCCGCTGCAACCGCTCGGCGCGAACCTGCTGGAATCGCTCCCGCATCTGCTGGAAGCGCTCCCGCATCTGGGCCATGCGCTGCACGGGCAGTCCGCCTCGCAGCCCACGCGCCGAGTCACGCGGTGCGTCGTCGCCATTGCGCCGAACGCCTTCCGGGCGCCTGCCACCGTTGCCGTGGTGGCGAGGTCCGTGTCCTGGCCGGCCGTGCCTGCCCGGGCCGCGGCCCGCTTCGCCGCGGCCTGCGCCGGGCCGGGTCCGTGGTCCCTGCTCCTGCCGTTCGTCGCCGTCCTGCCGGGAGCGTGCCTCGCGCATCGCGCGCAGGCGCTCGCGGACCTGCTGGGCGCGGGCGTCGCGGGGGAGTGGGTCCTGCCGCTCGGCCCCGGGAACCCGCGGGTCGCGCGGCGCGCGCTCGGGCTCCTGCTGGGCAAAGAGCGTGCTGGTGAGGATCAGTGCGAGGACAGTGAGGATCGGTTTCATGGTTTGCTCCGTTCGGCAACCCTTACGAGCGCATGGTTGTCCCCCCACCACGCGACGGAAGGGGGACAAACGCCCCGAGGTCCGCGTGCGCGGAACAGCCGATCCCAGGGCACGGCTGCGGTCAGCGCGCGCCGGCGCCGTCGACCCCTTGCTCGCCCGGCAACGGACCTCCTGCGGTCACCGCCAGGCGGTTGCGGGCCAGTTCCGCCCACGCACTCGAGGCATCGTGGAGCAGGTAGGCACGCCAGTGGGACCGGGCGTCCTCGAGCCTGCCGACGGCAGCCATTGCGTCGGCGAGGTTGAAGTGGGCGTCGGCGTACCACGGCGCGTAACGCAGCGCAGCGAGGAAGGAGGCCTGTGCGGCAGCGAGGTCGCCACACTCGACCTGCGCCACACCGAGGTTGTTCCAAGCCTCCACGTACCAAGGGCGCAGCTCGATCGCCCGGCGGTAGCTGTCCGAAGCAAGGAGCAGTTCCCCCTGGTGGCGGTGCACGTTGCCAGCGTTGAACCAGGCGCGCGGGTCACCGCCCCGGGTCGCCTGTTCATAGGCCTGCAGGGCGGCATCGAGCCGCCCCTCGCGCTCGGCAACCACACCCAGCTCGAACCACTGTGCTGGCGTCCGGTGGCGGAACAGCGACCCGCCGCCAGCACGGTCCATCCCGAGCCACAGCTGGCCGTTGCGGTCGATCTTCCTGCCGTCGCCGAGGGTCAGCCATGCGCTGCCGTCCCCGAGACCGCCCACGAGCCCGTCGAGCGCCTCCACCGGGTCGGCCACCAGAGCCATGGCCGCGCGCAGTTCCCGGTCGACGCGCCGCGAACACCAGCCGTGTCGGTGCAACTGCGCCAAGGCACGGAACACACGCCGGGCGAGGAATGCGGATCCCGGCTCGTGCCACGCTCGCGCAGCGGGAGGCATCAACAGGTCGAGCAGGCCACGCCGCAGCCAGCTGCGCAATGCAGCCTGCGTGACACCACACGACCGAGCCAGCGCGGAGAGCCACTCTTGGCCCGCGCCGGCAGGGTTCGCGCGGACGATGTGCGCCGCCCCCACCATGGAGAAGTCTTGGTAACCGCCTGCGTGGCGCTGACCGGCGCCACGGCGGAAGTAGAACCGCGACGGGGCGGACGATCAATCCAGCAAGTGCGGACGAGAAGGATCTCGTCAGGCCCAGAGCACGAGACCGCGGAGCTTTGCCTCGTGCGCTCCGCCGTGTCCGCATGCGCGCACCCGCAGGCCCTGCGCGTACTGGCCGGCGAGCGCGACGCGGTAGCCGCCCTCGAACACCGTCGCACCAGTGGGCGTCGAGCCCGTCGGCGTGAGCGGGACCACGGTCATCTCGGCGAGTTCGGTCTCGCCCACCGGCCTGCCAACCACCAGTTCGGCGACCACGTCACCGACGGCCAGCGCACCCAACTCGACCTCCATGCGCACGTCGAGGTGCTGACCTGCCTTGAACTCCTGCAGGTCAACGGTGCTCGCGGCGACGATGCGGACCTGGGAGAACCCGTTGCGCACCTTCTGGAAGTCCCGGGCGCGGTCCTTGGCGAGTTGCTTCTTGCTGGCCTGCTGCGCGAAGTAACAGGCAGCGAGCGGCAGGTATGCGCGCTTCGCATACTCCTCCACCATGCGGTCGGTGTTGAACTGGCCGGGAACGGTTGCGAGGCAGTGGCTCACCATGTCGAGCCAGTGCTCCGGCAGCCCGGACTCGTTGCGCGTGAAGAAAGAGGGGGCAACCTCCTCTTCCAGCAGCCGGTAGAGGGCATTCGCGTCCGCCTGGTTCTGCAGCTCGGGATCCGCGTAGTCCTGACCGGCGCCCACCGTCCAGCCGTTGCGACCGTCCGCGGCCTCAGGCCACCAGCCGTCCCCCACGGAGAGGTTGAGCACGCCGTTGGCGGCAGCCTTCATGCCCGACGTGCCGCTCGCCTCCTCCATGCGCGTGGGCGTGTTGAGCCACACGTCACAGCCCTGCACGAGAGCGCGTGCGACCGACATGTCGTAGTCCTCGACGAAGACGAGCTTGCCGACGAACTCTGGCTGGCGCGCCACCTGCGCGAGGCGCTTGATGATGTCCTGCCCCATCTTGTCGCGCGGGTGGGCCTTGCCGGCAACGACGAGGCGCACCGGACGCTCCGGGTTGTCGAGGATGCGCAGCAGGCGCTGCGGGTCGGTGAGCAGCAGGTGCGCGCGCTTGTAGGGCGCGAACCGCCGGGCGAACCCGACGAACAGCGCCTTGCTGTCCAGGCCGGCGAGGATCGAGCTCAACAGCACTGGGCTGTCGCTGCGGGCGTGGAAGCTGCGCGTGAGTGCAGCGCGCACCACCTGCAGCATGGCACCCTTGTTGGCCTGTCTTGCGAGCCACAGGGCACGGCGGTCCACCACCTTCTTCGCGAAGTGCGCAGGTCGCACGGCGCGGCCACCCTGGCCGACGAGACCGGCAACGGACGGGTGGGTCCAGGTCCCGAGGTGGATGCCGTTGGTGATGGTCACCACCGGCACCTCGTCCTGCAGCAGTCCGGGCCAGAAGGGGTGCAACAGCTTCTTGGAGGCGGTGCCGTGGAGCTTGCTCACGCCGTTGACGAAGCCTGCGAAGTTCATCGCCAGGTAGGTCACGTTGAACTCGCGTGCACCGCTGCCGGCCTGGCCGAGGGCGAAGAAACGGTCCCAAGGCAGGCCGACCCAGTCCTCGCAGTCGCCGAAGTAGCGCCGCATGAGGTCCTCGCCGAACCGGTCGTGTCCGGCGGGGACCGGCGTGTGCGTGGTGAACAGGGTCGTCTGGCAGACGTACTCGCGGGCGGCGTCGAACGTGAGCCCCTCGCCACGCACCAGCCTGCTGATGCGCTCCAGGGTCAAGAACGCAGCATGGCCCTCGTTCATGTGGTAGACGGACGGGGCGAGCCCCATGGCGCGCAACATCCGAACACCGCCGCGACCGAGGATGATCTCCTGCTGGATGCGCGTCTCGGCGTCACCACCGTAGAGGTTGCGCGTGAGGTCGCGCTCCTCTGGACGGTTGGCAGCGACGTTTGCGTCGAGCAGGTAGAGCGCCACGCGACCGACCTGGGCGCGCCATGCGCGCAGCACGACCTCGCGGCCGAGCAGCAGCACGTTCACCTCGAGTGGCTTGCCGTCGGCACTGAGCACCGGCTCGACGGCGAGTTCCCCCGGAACGTTCTCTCGGTCGACGACGACCTGCTGGCCGTCGCTGTCGAGCCGCTGCGTCATGTAGCCGTAGCGGTAGTAGAGCCCGACGGCGACGAGCGGCAGGGCGAGGTCACTGGCGCTCTTGAGGTGGTCGCCGGCGAGGATGCCGAGACCGCCGCTGTAGATCGGCAGGCTCTGGTGGATGCCGAACTCGGCCGAGAAGTAGGCGACCGGGTGCCTTGCGTCGGGCTGGCCGGGGCCGGTCCGGGCAGGTGCGGCGAGGTAGGCGTCCAGTTCGGCCACGGCTGCCTGCACCCGTGCGAGGTAGTCCTTGTCGCGCGACTTGGCGTCGAGCAGTGCCGGGTCGGCACGGTGCAGGAACAGCACCGGGTTCTCACCACACTGCTCGAAGCCCTGACCGAGCGCCGTGAACAACTCACGCACGTGTGGGTTCCAGACCCACCAGAAGTTGCGCGCGAGCCGTTCGAGCCCGCGCAGCGCCGCCGGCAGGGTGCTCACCGCGTCGAAGGTCGACAACCTCGGCTTGATGCCGGAACTGCCAGGGGCACTGAGCGCGCGGCGCGGCATGCGGAACTGCTGCACGCCGGTGACCGAGCGCTTCTGGACCTGCTCGAGGGCCATCGCGTAGGCGGACTCGTAGTGCACGAACAGGTCGCGCCACGCCGTGCGGCCCGCGGCAGCACGGCAGCGGTCGCGCATGGCAGCGCGGTCGGCCTGCGAGGTGAGCTGGCGCTCGAGACAGTCGGCAAGGGCCTTGACCACCTCGACATACGGCACGTTCTCGCGCGGGATGACGGTGATGCCGTCCTCCGCGCCAAGCCCCTCCTCCACGGCCCACCGGCCGAATCCTGCGAGGTCGGTGGTGACGGTGGGCACGCCCGTGGCGAGAGCCTCCTGCGGCGTGTAGCCCCAAGGCTCGTAGAAGGACGGATAGGCACCGAGGTCGAGTGCTGCGAGCACTGCCTCGTACTCGCGGTGGAACAAACCGTCGTCCGGACGCAGGTAGATGGGCACCTGCACCACCTTCATGCGCGACCCCGACCGGTTGTCGAGCCCGATGCGCTTGCAGTGCCGGTGGACCGGGTCGTTCTCCTCGTCGAAGAGGTGGTGGGTGCAGAGCCCGACGGGGCCCTTGGCTGGAGCTCCCTCGAGCCGGTCGTGCAGCTCCGAGCGCAGGCCCGAGTTGCCGGCAGGCACCAGCAGGAACGCGACCATCCGACGACCAGGCCTCGTGGCCATGGCAGCCATGGAGTCGAGCAGCAGCTCGATCCCCTTGTTGTGGAACTCGTAGCGTCCTGCGAGCCCGACGAACATGGCGTCGCCGACGTCCTCGCCAAGCAGCGCATGGGCAACGCGTGCGAGCTCGCGCCGCGTCGCGTTGCGGTCACCCTCTGCGAGCAGGTCCACCACGTCGAGGTCGATGCCGTTCGGCAGCACCACCTCCGGGCGCCTGCGGTGCAGCAGCTCGGCCTCGTCGCTGGTGATCTTGCTCACGGTCGTGAACACGTCGGCACTGCGGGCACAGACGCCCTCCAGGCTGTGCTTGGCGCGTACGCCGTGGTCCTTGGCAAGGTCCTCTGGCGTCTTGCCGCCGAGTCCTTGCTGCGGCAGCGTGCCCAGCGACGCCAGCGCACGGCCCAGCATGGTGGCATGGGTCGTGAACACGGTGCCGACGCTGGGGATCCTGGACTTCAGGTACAGCAGAGCAGCACCCGTCATCCACTCGTGCGCCTGGACGACGGCACGACGGTGGAACGGGGCGAGGTACTCCTCCCACCACTTCTCGATCACCATCGCAGCCGCGGTGGCGAAGAGCACCGGCTCGATGTAGTCCCAGTCGCCGGCGATGGAGTCGACCTGGTGCTGTTCCCACAGCCCGGCAAGGATCCCGTCCTTCTGCCCGTAGAGGCCTGAGAAGCCCACGAGGATGGTGCGCGGGCGACCGGGGATCCGCCACCGGCCGACGCGCACCGGGATGCCCATGCCGCGGCACGCCTCGGTGAACTCGTGGAAACCGGGCTCCTCGTCGAACGGCAGGTTCGCCGTGCCACCCAGCAGCTGCGGACCGACCAGTACGTAGTCGTCCCCGTGGCGCTCCACGGCGGTGCGGGCCTTGCTCGACAGCACCGTGTGGATGCCGCCCACCTTGTTGCAGACTTCCCAACTGATCTCGAAGAGGCTGTGGCTACGGTCGGTCATCGGTCTGGGTCACTTCCTGCTGGCGGCAACGACCCGCTTGCGCAGGTCGTCCACCGCCGTCATGAGCGTCACGAACGCCGCGTGGGGCGAGTCGTACGGGCTGAAGTACTCGTGCACTTCGGCGTCACTGTGGTGCTTGGTGGCCACGTAGTAGACGTGGTCCGAGGTGGTGAGCCTGCGCCATGCGGCAAGCAGCTCGGGATGGGTTGCTGCCAGCTCGACAACCTGTGGTCGCAGGTCGTGGATGGCCTTGTGGGCGGCCTGCTGCATCGGGTTGCCGAGCCAGGCAGACAGGTTGCGCTCGGCGTCGGCCCACGAGACGGGGTCGGGGATCGCGATCTCTGCAGCGGCCTCCCGCTCTGCCGCCACCTGGGCAGGCGTGCGGAAACGGAACCGCTCGTCCTCGAGCACCAGCGGCGGGAGGTGCCGCATGAACTCGAGGATCCCGGTGTGGGGTCCCTGGTGCTCACCAAACGTCTCGTAGTCCATGAACAAGCCGACGAACTGGGCCGGCGACGGGATCTCGTGCAGCCAGCGTGCGTACGTATCGGCAAACAAGGGGTACGCAGGCCACTTCTGGTTGCTGAAACGGAAGGCGATGTCGTCGGAGAGGGAATAGCTCCGCAGCAGGACCTTGAGCCGCTTGCACCCTCGCGGCCGGTACGGCACCTGGGGACTGCGCCACCCGAGCAGCCGGTCGGCACCCTCGCCGAGGATGCAGTCGAAGCCGAGTTCCTCGACCTTGGCGCAGATGCGCTCGTCGACGATCAGCTCGGTGTTGCGGAAGGTTCCGGGCACGGAGCCGAACAGGTCGGTCACCACGGCCCGCTGCGCCGTCACCTGGTCGGCGAACTCGTCGAGGTCGGTGACGCCGGCAAGCGAGTGCATGCTGGTCTCGCACAGGAACTCGACACAACCGGACTCGGCCAGCTCGACGAAACTGTCGAGTGCCTCGGGTGCCCAGTCGCGCAGCTGCTGGATGACCGTGCCGCTCAGGCTGAAGGCGCACCGGAAGGCCCCGTCGGTGCGTTCGATGGCGTCGAGCAGGAGCCGGTTCATCGGCAGGTAGCAACGCTGCGCCACCCGCTCCAGCACCATCCGGTTGAGCGGGTCGTCGAACCAGTCGAGCTTGGTGATGCGACTGTCCGGGCGCAGCTTGCGAAGCCGGTAGGGTTGGTGCACCTGGAAGTAGAAGACGACGTCGATCACCCCAGCGCCTCCGCCACCAGCGCACGGGCGCGCAGCAGTTCGCCGCTGTTCCAGGCCTGCGCGAACGTGCCGCCCGGCAGGTGGGGCTGGTTGCCGTCGAACACCTCGCTCACGTGGTCGAGACCGGCCTCGTCGACCTGGCCCACGACTTCGTCGAGCAGTTGCTGCAGCTGGCGCGCCACCCCGGCGCGACGGTCCCGCGGGCAGGCAGCCAGGGCAGCCTCGACGAAGAACCCGAGCAGCCAGGGCCAGACCGTGCCCTGGTGGTAGGCGAGGTCGCGCTCCTCCGGACCGCCGCTGAACCTCGGCCGGTAGCGCGGGTCGGCGGGCGCGAGCGTGCGCAGGCCCCTTGGCGTGACCAGGTCCGACCAAGCCTTCGCCACGACCCCTGCTCGCTGGGTACGGCTGAGCGGCGAGAGGTCGAGTGCGGCGGCCACCACCATGTTGGGGCGCACGGTCCGGTCCGGGGCACCGCCGACCCAGCGGTCCGCGAGGTACCCGCCGTCCGGCAGCCAGAATCGTTGCACGAAGGCAGCCGAGGCACGATTCCACCGGTCCGCCCAGACGCGGGCGCTGGTGGTGTCGCCACGCAATCCGGCCAGCGAGGCAAGGTGTGCGAGCAACTGGCACCAGACCGCGTTGATCTCGACCGGCTGGCCGTCGCGCGGGGTGACCGGACCGTTGTGCGTCATCGCGTCCATCCAGGTCGCGTTGCGGTCGGGACTGCCGGCGTGGAGCAGCATGGCCCCGTCGGCCTGCAGCATGCCAGTGCCCGCGAGGTAGCGTTCGGCGATCGCCAACAGCGCCGGGTGCAGTTCGTCGAGCAACACGTTGCGGTCCCCGCCCGCGAGTTGCCAACGACGCACGGCGAGGGCGAACCAGAGGGCTGCGTCCGCGGAGCCGTAGTGGCTGGCCGCCACGTCCTCGCCGAAGATGTTGGGCAGCAGCCCGTCCTGGAGGTAAGGGAGCACGCCGCGCAGCACCTCGGTGCACCGCGCGAGGTCACCGCGGGCCAGCGTCAGCCCGGGCAGCGCGAGGAACAGGTCGCGGCCCCACTCGTCGAACCACGGGAAGCCGGCCACGATGCCGAGTCGGCTCCCGGGCGCACGGAAGAAGAACTGGTCGGCCCCTTGGTTGAGCCGCTCCCACCGGTCGGTGCAGGGCACCGTTGCCATTGGCCACGGTGCCGCAGCACCCACCCCCGCTCCCGCACGGAACTCGAGTCGCAGCTCTGCACCCGGTGGCAGCTCCACGTGCAACCTGCACGGGGCCCACTGGTCCTCGTCACACTCGTAGCCGCGCTCCTCGTCCATGCCCAGGTGCACGCCCTGGTACCAGTGCGGCACCTCCTCGCATCGCACCTGGGCACCCGACCATGCGAGCGTGAGCGGAGGCAGCTCTGCGTAGGGCCGCCAGAGCAGGCCACCGGGGACCCGATGGGTCACGGGATCCAGTTGCCCGTTGGCGAAGGTGAGCGCGTCGTGCGCGCGGAACGAGAGCATCGGGCGGAGCCGCAGGTCGATGGTCGACGCACCGAGGTTGGTGTACCGGACCGCCACGCAACCCGGGGTCCCTTCCATCCGCAGTTCCCGACGCAGCCGAGCAGCTGCGACTGCAAAGGTCCACGAGGGCCACGGCTGGTGCGCGAACGCAACCTCTGCGGCAGGACGACTCGGTGCAGGCTCGCCGCGCCACTGCGTCGCCATGAGCGACGACTCACGGCCGCCGAGCCCGAGCACCTCTTCCACGCGCGACAGCAAGAGGTGCCTGCGCGCGGACCCGTCCTTGCGGGCCACCAGCCAACCGTGGTACCTGCGACGCGGGACGTCATCGGTCGAACCGCAGGCGTAGCCGCCGTGCCCGTCGACGAGCAGCCACTCCCGGCTGGGACCGGGGACGCTGGGGCCCCCGCCTGCCGGCCCCAGCAGCCCACCGCCAGGCTGCACGCTGGACACGCCCTGCACCATGAGCGGGCCAGCCTAAGGTCCCGACGGCCCCGGGCAACACACGTCCCTCGCATCCTCTGGCAGTCAGGTCCTGCCCCCGCACCCGAGCGGATCGCACCAGTCACCCGACTGTGGAGGAATCACGCAGGATCCCCTGTTGGACGGAAGCCCTGCGATGCATCCTATGGCCCGCGCGATGCCCCACCTCGACCTCAAGAACTCCCTCGCATTCGTGTTGGCCGGTGGCGAAGGATCGAGGCTCAAGCCGCTGACGCAACAGCGTGCGAAGCCCGCGGTGCCCTTCGGTGGCTGTTACCGCATCATCGACTTCACGCTGACGAACTGCATCCACTCGGGCCTGCGCCGCATCAACCTCCTGACCCAGTACCAGGCGCGCTCGCTGGAGGAGCACATCCGCTTCGGCTGGAACTTCCTGCCCCGGCGCCTCGAGCAGTTCATCACCTGCCGCGCCCCGCACCACGTCGAGGTGGGCCGCTGGTACCGCGGCACGGCCGACGCGATCTACCACAACCTCGATGCGATCGAGGACTGGAACCCGAGCCACGTGCTCATCCTCTCGGGCGACCACATCTACCACATGGACTACCGTGACATGATCAGCATGCACGTGTGCATGGGGGCCGCGCTCACGATCGGCGCGGTGAAGATCCGCAAGGAGGAGGCTTCGCGCTTCGGCATCCTCCAGTGCGATGCAAACGGTCGCGTCACCGGGTTCCAGGAGAAGCCCAAGTCGAATCCTGCCGAGATCCCCGGCCAGCCGGGGTGGTGCCTCGCCTCCATGGGCATCTACGTGTTCGACCCGAAGGAACTCGTGAAGCGGCTGCACGAGGACGCTTCCATGCCGGAGGGCCAGCGCGGCGACTTCGGCCAGCACGTGATCCCGCGCATGCTGTCCGAGTCTCCCATCTACGCGCACACCTTCGTGGGCCTCGACGGCGAGACCGACCCGTACTGGCGCGACGTGGGCACCATCGAGGCCTTCTTCGAGGCCAACATGGACCTGTGCGCCGTGCGCCCGCAGCTCAACCTCTACCGGCGGGACTGGCCCACCTACACCCTCTGGCACAACGACCCGCCCGCCAAGACCGTGCTCGACGAGGAGGGCAGGCGCGCGGAGGTGCGCGACTCCTTGCTGTGCCCGGGCACCATCGTCTCGGGGGCACGCGTCCGACGCGGCATCCTCTCCAACGTGGTCACGGTCGACGAGGGCTCCGAGCTGGACGAGTGCATCGTCATGCGCGGCGCGAGCATCGGCCGCAACTGCAGGCTGCGTCGCGTGATCATCGACAAGTGGAACCGGGTACCGGACGGCACCGTGATCGGCCACGACCTCGAGGCGGACCGCAAGCGCTTCCACGTGAGCGAGACCGGGATCGTGGTCGTCCCCAAGGGCCACGACTTCGGCGCCGCGAAGTGACCCGGCAGGCGCCCTGCGCCGTGTCCGGGTCGCGAGTCGTCACTGCCCCGTGAGCCGCCCGGTCGCGACGGCAACCGTCTCGGGCGTCTTGTCCGCGGCGTCGTACATCCGGACGAAGCGCTTCGCCTCCTCGGCCTCCACGGTGCGCAGCGACTCCACCCAGGCCGGCGGGATCGGCTGGTAGTGCAGCCAGGCCACCACCTGCGCGCCCTGGGCCTTGTCGGCCGGGATCGGCAGGCGGAACGTCACGGTGTCGCTGCCGGCCCAGAAGTTGGGGTCCGAGCCGGTGCCCACGGGCATGGTCTCCGCAGCGTGTGGACCGTCGGCGCGCCAGCCGCGCGGCAGGAGGCGGTTGTCCTTGCCGCGGGTGGCCATCTTGGTGAGGAAGGTCGTGGGCACGCCGGCCTCGTCGTGGCCCAGCAGCTCGTAGACCACCACGTCCGAGGGCTTGGTCACCTCGTCCACGTGCGGCAGGCCGAGTTCGTTCTCGATCCCCTCGAGGCGACCCTCCTTGTCGAATGCACCGGTCTCGAACACCACGCCGTCGCCCGTGCGCACCTGCACCCGCAGCCACGCGCGCCGGGCCGGGTAGCCGGTCGGGAACTTGTGACCGGTGTGGTTGTGCACGTTGACCACGAAGGTCAGGGTGTCCGCACCGGACTGGATCCCACCGATCTCGATCGATGCCGTGGTCTCACCCAGTTGCCTGCGGGTCGCGGCAGCCATGCGGGCCAGGGCATCGGCCGGAGCCTTGACGCCGAGTTCCTCGCGGTTGACGCGCAGCATGTCGAGCATGAAGGCATTGCCGCCGACGAAGGCGTGCGCGGCGTAGTCCTCGCGCACGGGGATCAGGAAGTCCCTGCCCATCGGGTTGCGGGCGATGCGCGTGGCGCCGGTGCGCGCCATGTGGCACTGCTGGCAGGTGCGTGACTCGGCGGTTGCGCCCTGTTCGTCCGAGTAGGCGCTGTTGCGCCACTCGAAGAACGGGGTCTGCTCCGGGAACGCCTTGCCGGCGTGGTGCGTCGTGAGCGTGTGGCAGGTGGCGCAGTGCGCGCTGGTCTTCATGTGCGCGCCGTGCACGGGCGTGTAGCCCGAGTGCATGCGCATGGGACCGGGGGCGGGGTCGGCATACGGCCCGAAGATCTCACGATCCCGGCCGATCACCGGCCGCCCGCCAAAGGTCTTCTCCGTGCCGAGACCGTCCGGCTTGATCTGGTGGCACATGGTGCAGGACACGCCGTCCTCGGCGAGCGGGTCGTCCGCGACCTGTGCGAGGTGCGGTCCCGGGTTGCCGGCGATCCGTGCCGAGTGGTGTGCCATGGGCGCATGGCAGCGCAGGCAGAGCGACTGCGTTGGCTGCGCGAGGTCGCCTGCTGCCGCGGATTCCTTCTGCAGCTGGGCGTGGAAGTACGGGTCGCGGAAGGCGTTTGCCATCATCGTGCCCTGCCACAGCTCGTGCGGCGACACGTCGTCCCCGAGCGGCGTGCGCATCGCATTCGCGCCCGGAGAGGTCGCGTGGCACATTGCACACCCGTCCCCGGTCGCGAACACCTCGTTGGTGGCTTCCGGCCGGACGGGCCCCCGCCAGCGCGGGCCCGGGCCCAGTTCCTTCCTCTCCTGCGCGCCTTGCGAAGCTGCCTGTGGGTCCTGCGGCAGCGACAGCA
>JBEGVB010000121.1:0-4183 GCA_041178545.1 Planctomycetota bacterium | reverse complement strand
TGCGTGCCGCAGGCGCGTCACCGGCCTGCTCACCCGTGCACCCGCACACGAGCGCGAGTGCAGCGGTCGGGACGGCGAGCCGCGCCGCGTGCGCGCGCAGGCTCCAGCCGTCCACGGGGCTCCTCAGCGCAGCACCTTCTCGACGTGCTGCTTGATGGTCGGCAGCGGCAGGTTGCCGAGGAAGCGGTCCACTTCCTTGCCGTCCTTGAAGAAGATGCAGGTGGGCACGCTCGTGATGCCGAAGCTCGACGCGCTGTCCTCGGCCTTGTCGATGTCGACCTTGTAGACCGCGAGCTTGCCCGCGTACTCGGCTGCGAGCTTGTCGATCGTCGGCGCGAGCGCCTTGCACGGGCCGCACCAGCTGGCGCTGAAGTCGACCAGCACCGGCGTCTTGGCGCCCTGCAGGGTCGAGGCAAAGTTGCTGTCCGTGAGTTCCGCTACGTTGGCCATGGTGGTGTGTGGGTTCTGCGAAGGGGAAGGTGCTGATTCTTGCCCGCGCCCGGCCGAGGGCAAGCGTGAAGTCCACACGCAGGGCTGCCACGCGGCCCTGCGGCCGCGCGACCTGCACATTTTCCTGCGTGCGAGCCACTGCCGCGCCGGGCCTGCGCCCGGCACCGACTCAGCTGCGGTTGAGGGCGGCCAGCAGGCGCTCGGTGGGGATGCCGTTCATCTGCGCAACCTGCTCGACCGTGTCGTGCGGGTTGAAGCCGCAGGAGCGGCAGCCGCCGATGTGGAAGTCGCGCATCAGCACCATGCCCAGCGACGGGTCGGCCGTGAGGCACTCCAGCATCGTGGTGGTGGCGGTGAAAGCGTGCGTCTTCTTCTCGTTCTGGGTGGGGTTCATGGTTCTTACTCCGCGTTGAGGATGCTCACTCGCTGCGCGACCTTGCCCGCGATCTCGCGGAAGGCCTTTGCAGAAAGACTGTCTGGGTGCGTCAGCACGACGGGCTTGCCCGAGTCGCCGCCCTCGCGGACCGCCATCTCGATCGGCACCTGGCCGAGGATCGGCAGCCCGAACTCCTTCTGGATGCGCTCGCCGCCGCCCTGACCGAACAGGTGGTAGCGCTCGCTCGAACCGGGCGGCGTGAACCACGCCATGTTCTCGACCACGCCGAGCACCGGCACGTTGACCGTCTGGAACATGCGGATCGCCTTGCGCACGTCGAGCACGCTCACGTCCTGCGGCGTCGTCACGATCACCGTGCCCATCACGTGCGCCTGCTGGCTCAGCGACAGCTGTGCGTCGCCCGTGCCGGGCGGCAGGTCGACCACGAGGTAGTCCAGGTCGGTCCAGCCCACGTCGAACAGGAACTGCCGCATCGCCGAGTGCAGCATCGGCCCGCGCCAGATCACCGGCTGGTCCTCTGCCACGAGCAGGGCCATGCTCATGATCTGCAGGCCGTGCGCCGTGAACGGCACGATCTTCTTGTCCTTCACCTCGGGCTGCCCGCGCACGCCCATCATGAGCGGCACGTTGGGTCCGTAGACGTCGGCATCGAGGATGCCCACGCGCGCGCCGGTCTGGCTCAAGGCGCACGCGAGGTTGACGGCCACCGTGCTCTTGCCGACGCCGCCCTTGCCGGACGACACCGCGAGCACGTTCTTGACCCCGGGGATCATCCCCTTGTCGCCGAGGATCGGCCGGCTCGCCGTCACCCGCGCCGTCATCTCGATCGCCACCTGCGCCACCCCGGGCACCCGCTTCACCACCGTCTCGGCCTGGCTCTTCATCAGGTCCTTCACGGGGCAGGCGGGGGTGGTCAGCTCGATCGAGAAGGCGACGTTGTTGCCGCAGATCCGCAGGTCCTTGATGAAGCCCAGGGAGACGATGTCCTGGTGCAGGTCGGGGTCCTGGACCGCCCGGAGAGCTTGGAGGACGTCGGCTTCCGTCGGGACCGTGGCACTGGTGGGCGACATGAGGGGCGAGGAAACTAGCCCCGCTCCGAGGCCCTTTCAAGGCGACCAACGGACCTTCGCAGCCGGGCTCTTGCGGCCAGACGTCCTGGCCAGACCCTCGGGGCCGGACCTTGCCGGCCAGACCTTTGCGGAAGGTCGCGCGGCCTCCTTCGTCTCAGTTCCGTCTCTCCCTGCGCCCGATAACCAGAGTTCCACCATGCGCCTTCCGCACCTCGCCCTCGCTCTCAGCCTGCTCGCGCCCGTCGCCGCGGCCCAGATCAAGAACGTGCCGCAGCCCATCGAGCCCGGCGGCGAGGTCCATGCCGAGGGCTCGGAGCAGGGGTCGGCAGACGAGCCCAGCAAGACCGTCGACGGCAAACTCCTCGACGCCAAGGCCGCTGCCGAAGCCGCCAACATGCCTCGCCACGCGCGCGGCATGTGCCACATGGTCAGCGCCATCCACCCCAACCGCATCGCGCCCGGCACCACCGGCACCGGCATCGTCACCATGATCCTCGAGGGCGACGCCGTCCTCACCTCGCCCGCCCCGGTCCAGTTCACCTTTGCCGAGCGGCAGGGCCCCGTCACTCTGGCGGTCGGCACCTTCCGGCCTGCCAAGAAGGCACGCATCGCCCAGGCCTTTGCTGGCCGCGAGGCCTACGACAACTACGCCATCTTCGAGGTCCCCCTCACCGTCGCCGCAGGCACCCCGCACGGGCGGCACCAGGCCAACCTCAACCTCACCTTTGACCTGCACCACGCCCAGAGTGGGGCCCTGCTCGGCAAGTTCACCGACAACGTCACCATCGACGTCGAGGTCGGGATCCCGACCTCCGCCAGCAACCTCATGCAGGTGGGGGGCGAGGCCGCCGGCTCGGCTGCAGGGGCTGGCGCTGCCGCCGCAAGCCAAGCTCCAGCAACAGGTTCGGGCGCCGCGCCCGCTGAGGCCAAGCCGTCCGAGCCAATCCGTCCACAGGTGGAGGCCAATTTGCCTGCAAGCGAGCCTGCCCCTGCCGCGGCGGGGGAGGCACCGGTCGCGTTCGACGACGTGACCCTGGTGGAGGAGGGCAGCGGCCTGCCCATCCTCATGGTCGCCATGATCGCCGGCAGCCTTGCTGTGCTCGTCATCCTGATGCTGGTCCTGCGGTCCAAAAAGTGACCCACCGCGACGGCCGGATCCCGACCGCCGGGGCGTGAACGGGCGGTGGGCCGGCGCGCCGTCCGCCAACACCCCGCCTCCCGGCTCGCCCAAGGCCAGTCGCCCCCGTCCCGGTTCCCCGGCCGGGCACCTTGCCACGGCCGCAAGCCCGGATCGCCCCGATCCCACCCAGTCGCGATCCGCGCCCTCGCATCCGCCCCCTGCTCCCCTGCGAAAAAACACGCCCCGGCATGGGGCTTGTTTGGTGCAGACCCTGCGCCATCGCGCCCAAACCCGAAGGAGTTGCGAAGTTCGCAGCGACTCGGACCGTGCTGTGGCGGCACAGACCCACCGGCCTTCAACCGGCAACAGGATCTCCATGGTTTTCTCCAAGTTCGCCTCTGGCAAGCGTTTGCGTAAGCCCACCAGCGTCCTGCTCTCGGTCGCCGAGTTCGACCAGCGGCTCGACGTCAAGCCCGCGCGCTTCCGTGCCCACTGCTCCCGCCTCGCGACGGAGTTCCGCCGCAAGCGCGTCCGGATCGACGTCGAGAGCTACCGCCTGGCCAAGGCCAGCGCTGCCAATGTGACGGTCCTCGACCTGCCCGACCTCGGCGGTGGCCACTACCTGCACGAGCTGCGGCGCATCCCGGCGATGGACCGCGAGGAGGAGTTCCTCATGGCGCGCCGCCACGAGTGCCTGATCTTGCTCGCCGAGACCGAGCTGGTCCGCGGCGGCTTCAAGCGCACCACGGCTAGCGAACTCGTGCGCAAGCCTCTCCCCGAGCAGCTACGCGCCATCGACCCTGCCAACCCCGAGGCCCACAAGCTCTCGCGCAAGGTCGACCGCGCTTACCTGACCCAGGTCCTCGAGCAGCTCGCCGCCCTGCGCAACCTCTATGTCGAGGGTGCACTCCACATCGTCCTCACCACCGTGCACCGCTACCGCGGCCTCGGGGTCGACGTGGCCGACCTCATCCAGGAGGGCAACGCCTCGCTGTTCCAGGCCATCGACGGCTTCGACTGGCGTCGCGACGTCCGGTTCCGCACCTACGCGCAGTACTGGGTGCAGCAGGCCGTCCTCAAGATGCTCTACAACAGCTCGCGCACCGTGCGCGTGCCCATCTGGGTCCAGAAGCTGCTCGGCAAGAT
>JBEGVB010000120.1:0-10311 GCA_041178545.1 Planctomycetota bacterium | reverse complement strand
GGGCCTGCACGAGACGTCGTCGTCGGCATCGGTTCCTGTCGTCACGGAGTCGTAGACGGTGGCAGGCGCGCCGCTCAGTTGTGCCCAGTAGCGCGAGGCCTCCTGCCACTTTGGCCTGCCGCTCGCCGCAGTGCCGCGCACGACCGAACCGGTGCCGCCGCCGAGGCGCACCGCATCGGCGATGACGACTGCGCCCGGCGCCGAGCTCTGGTTGTCGAGCACCACGCGCGCAGGGGCGGTGGGTGAGAACCAGAAGTCGCCGAGGTGCACCCAGGTGAGGTTGTCGCGGCGTTGGTCCACGAACACGACCGTCGTGCCGCCCGTGTGGTGCACGGTGTAGCGCGCGTCAGCCGAGCGGTTGGTCCCGGCACGGAACCATGCATAGACGGGGTGCATGCCCGGGCCCGTCACCGGCAGGGTCCACGTCGCGGATGCCGTCGCGCTCGCACTGGTCGTGGCGAAGCGGTAGCCCAGGTTCTGGTAGCCGGACGATGCCGAGGTGGACCAACCGCCGGTCTCGACGTACGCCGGCGTGCCGCCGTCGTTGTCGACCACGGCCTCGGTGGGCCGCTCGCCTCGTTCGCGGCAGCTGATCACCGTGGCGCCGAGGTTCTCGAGCGCAGGCACCAGGTGGTGCATGGCGATCTCGTTGGTGTGGAAGTCCTCGGTGAGGCCGTCGATGGTGCCCCGCTGGGTGGTCCAGCCCAGCGTGGGGTGGAAGTACCAGCCGTGGCCGGGGGACACGACGACGGTGCGTCCCGTGAGCGCACCCTGTACCAGCGGCCCGTCCGCAGCAGGCGGCTCCACGCTTGTGCCTGGTGCCTGTGGGGGGGCCTGACCGAGTGCCTCGGTGAGGTCCACTTCCGTGCCGTCGGCCCGCAGGATGCGGAGGTGGACGGTACGGACCTCCGCAACCGTCATGGCGGTCTTGGTCAACTGTTCCACCGAGTCCTCGACCGGACCCTGCAGGAACGACTCGTCCAGCACGAGGGTGACCGCGGGCAACTGGACCCGGCAGTCCACGAGGCGCGTTCCCGGCGCGAGCGCGGAGTGGAATCCCGCTGCGCGCTGGGAAGCGTCCGGCCCCGCCACCGTGGCCTCGATGGCAGCGCGCACTCCAGTGCTGGCTGGGGCCATGGGCGTGAGCACGCCGCCTCGCCACGCGAGCGGCTGCTGTGCGACCAGTTCCCCGACGAGCGAACCCGCGGCAAGGGCAACGGAGGCGAGGTGCCAGGTGCGGAGCATGCGAGTCGGAATCCTACCTCTCGTGGCCCGGACGGGCAGGGGCCCGTCGAACGCGCGTTTCGTAACACGCTCGTGCACCGATGCCACAGGCTGCGCAGTTGGCACTCGTTTCCCTATGCTCCCGGTGCCTGCGCCGAACCCCCGGCGCACCCCCACCCAGCACCCGGAGCACAGCCACCATGCTGCATGCACGCTCTCTCGTGTTCTGTTCCCTCTTCGCCGGCTCGCTCGTTGCCCAGACGAACAACGACGTCGGCTTCACGCGCGGCTGGACCACCAGCTACACGGACCGCATCGGTGCCAACACCATCGTTGCCGACGTGATGAACCGATTCGACAACCGCGACTACCTCGACTGGATGCTGGACCCGGCCGACACGACGGGCAGCACGTTCAAGTTCAACGCGATCCGCGTCGTGCTGCAGGACCAGGTCGGCACCACGCCCGAGACCTACAGCGTCGTTGCGTACAACGAGGACCCCGCCGTGCCCGACTTCCCGGACGCCACGGCCCCGTGGCTGCGCACTGGCGCGCTGAACATGCCCACCTCGACGACCACGACCGCGGTCGCGTGGATCATCACGGTCACCCTGCCCCCGACGGCGCCGACGGCGCCCAAGGGCGACAAGTGGATCGGCGTGCAGCTGAACCTGCCGGCCACGGGCAGCTGGCCCACCGACGGCGTCTCGATCCACACCGCATACGACCGCGCCCCCGGTTCGACCGGCACCGCGGCCACCGACCAGCCCGGTCTCGGCGCCGCCACGATCAACGTCGGCCAGTACGCGTGCCACATGCCGCTCGCGAGTGGCTTGCCGCAGGGACCTGCCATCTACCCGACGCCCACCCCGGGCAGCCGTCGGCAGATCCGCATGGAGGTCATCGCCAACGTGACCGGTGGCGTGTGCGTCACCCAGACCAACCAGAGCACGTACGCGAGTTCCAACCCCGGCGTCGCGAACTCCACGCCCCTCGGCGGGACCACCAACTTCTTCTCGGGCCTGCACCCCGACGTCTACGACGGCAACCTCTCGTCGCCGGCGCGCGCGGACGACATCGGGTTCCTCGTGAGCGAGGTCAACCTGCCGAACTCGCCCGTGTTCGTGATCCTCTCCGTCGGCCCGAGCCCGATTGGTTCGGTCCCGCTGGCGAGCATCACTCCCGCGGTCGCCAACCCGAACACCCGCGGCAACGTCTGCATCGACTTCGTGTCCGGCGTGACGTTCTTCGGCGTGAGCGGTTCCACCGGTCTCTACCAGCACATGCTGACGCTCAACCCGGTGATCCGTTCCGCCATCCAGGGCCTGTCGCTGCCGGGCCAGCCGTACGACATCTGGTACCAGGGATTCGTGCTCAACCCCAACTCCTCGGGCGGTGGGCTCGAGGTGCGTGCCACGGGCTGCGGCAAGCAGCACCTGTGAGCAGAGCGCTTCCTGCATGCAGCGAGCGCGGCAGCGCGCTCGCCCCGTTGCTGCTCGTGCTGGGGCTGGTGGCAGCCGGTCTGCTGGCGTGGGTGGTGTGGTCGGGCCCTGTGCAGCAGGAGGCTGATGCACCTGCTCCCACGGCACCCGGGACGCAGGTCGGGACCGGTGCGCCGGTGGTCGCCGAGGCCGCGGTCCCGCACGTGGAGCCGGCCAAGACCGCAGCCGCCCCTGCACCGCAGATGCAGTTCCCGGACGGTTCGGTCGCGCCCGCGCTCAACGGCGTCACCGAGTCGGTGAAGCTCGTGTGGAACGACCGCCCGTACTCGCCGATCCGCACCAAGGTCGTCGACCGCGGGTGGGAGTGGTACGTGCACGAGGACGGCAGCCACTCGACCGTGAAGATGGTCGACCTGAACGGCGTGCCGGCGCCCATCGGTATCGTGGCATCGCCCACGGAGAGCCTGCCCACCTCGGTGGAGATCGAGGCGCGCGTGCAGGAACAGCTGCGCGCCCAGCAGGCTGGGCGCTGAACGCCGCGGGAGTCAGGCGTAGAGCAGGCTCGGTGCCACCGTCTGCCACCAGTGGGCGGGGGTGGCGGCCAGACCCTCGAGCTCGTCCCAGGCGCCGAGCCCGTCGACCCACTCGCGGGCGGCGCTGCTGCCCGTGAGGATGTCGATGGGCATCTTCTCCGCCTCGTACTCGTAGGGCGGCTGCAGCCAGGCGAACTGCGCAGGCCAGAGCTGGCGCAGGGCGCGGAAGATCCCGAGCGTGAGGCGCAGCGAGCGGAGGGTGTCGGGGTCGGTGACGTGCACGAACAATCCGGCGCACTGGGTGCGCACGTGCTTCTGGAAGGTGGGCTCGAAGGCCACGGGGCGCAGCGTGCAGCCGGAGGTGACGGTGGCGGGCAACGCGTCCAACAGGCGCCAGGGATCGATCCAGGGCGCTCCGAACTGCTCGAACGGGGTGGTGGTGCCGCGCCCCTCGCTCAACTGGGTGCCCTCGACCAGCACCTGACCCGGGTACACGAGGGCTCCCTCGAACCGGGGCAGGTTGGGTGACGGTGGGACCCAGGCACGGCCGGTGTGGGACCAGAGCATGCGACGGTCCCAGCCGGTCATCGGCAGCACGTGCAGGTCGACCCCCACGTCCAGCGTGCGGTTGAGGTGGCGAGCGAGCTCCGCCATGGTGAGGCCGTGGCGCAAGGGCAGCGGCGCGAGTCCCACGAAGCTGCGGTACGCGGGGTCCAGCACCGCTCCCTCGGCCACGGCGCCGCCCAACGGGTTGGGGCGGTCCAGCACGAGCAGCGGGATCCCTGCCTCGGCGCACGCCTCCATGCAGTGCAGCATCGTCCACACGTACGTGTAGACGCGCGTGCCCACGTCCTGCAGGTCGACCACCAGCAGGTCGAGGCCCTGTAGCATGCGCCGGGTGGGCTTGCGCGTCTCCGAGTAGAGACTGTGCACCGGGACACCGAGGCGAGGGTGCACGCCGTGCGCGGTCTCGACCATGTTGTCCTGTTGCGTCGACCACAGCCCGTGCTGCGGGCCGAACAGGGCTGCGAGCCTGCTCCCGAGCACGTCGTGCAGCACGTCGGGCGCATGGCGGAACGATGCGTCCACCGATGCCTGGTTGCACACGAGCCCGACCCTGCGTGCGGAGCCGAGGACGGGTGGCGCGGCGGTGGGCGCGAGGTCGATGCCGAACGACGTGGTCACTGGTACACCAGGAAGGGCTTGCGCCGCATGCGGAACACGTCGAGCTCCTGCTTCCATCCGCGCTCGATCTCGCGCGCGTCCTTGCCAGCGACGAATGCGTCGTAGGCAGCCTGGTCCCGCAGCAGCCACTGCAGCTTGTCGTGCTTCCACTCGGCACCGAACAGGTCGCGCAGGGCGCACGCAAGCGTGAGGCCCGTCAGCACCGGCTCGAAGGACTTCCAGTCGGTGACCGCGATGTGCACGCCACCGCACTCCTTCTTCTCGTGCTTGGACGAGGTGGGGGTGAAGCGCACGGGGACGAAGGCCACGCCGGGCAGCTCGGCTGCGCGCAGCCTCGATGCCAGTGCGATGCCGTCGACCCACGGCGCACCCACGACCTCGAAGGGCGTGTCCGTGCCGCGTCCCACCGACACGTTGGTGCCCTCGACCACGCCGATGCCGGGGTAGAGCAGCGCCTGTGTGAGGTTGCGCATGTTGGGCGACGGGTTGACCCAGGGGAGGCCGGTGCGGTCGAGGGTCATCGCGCGCTGCCACCCGCGGCACGGCACCAGGTGCGCGTCGGCGCGGATGCCCTTCTCGCCGACCAGCATGCGCATGAGCTCGCCTGCGGTCATGCCGTGGCGCAGCGGGATCGTGTGGTGGCCCACGAAGGACTCCATGCCCGGGTCGAGCACGGGGCCTGCCATGTGCACGCCGTCGATGGGGTTGGGGCGGTCGAGCACGACGAAGCGCAACCCGTTCTCGGCCGCAGCCTCCAGCGCGAGGCCCATCGTGGACACGTAGGTGTAGAACCGGCAACCGATGTCCTGGATGTCGAACACGAGCGTGTCGACTCCCTCGAGCATCGCCTTGGTCGGCTTCCGAGTCTCGCCGTAGAGCGACCAGACCTTGAGCCCGGTGGCCTCGTCGATGCCGTGGCCGATGCCGTCGCGGTCGAGCGTCCCCTGCAGCCCGTGTTCCGGCGAGAAGAGGGTCACCAGCGTGAGGTCGGTACGCGCCTTCAGCACGTCGATGGTGCGCCTGCCGTCCCACGTGAGGCCGGTGTGGTTGGTGACGAGGCCGATCCTGCGTCCCTCGAGGACCTCGGCGCCCTCCAGTGCCACCACGTCGGTTCCCGTGAGCACCACGGGAACGGCCTGCTGCGCGGGGAGCAGCTCGGCGAGGGCGGACAGGCAGAGTGCGGCAGTGGCGCGTCGTGCGGTGCAGGAACCCATGGTGCCAAGATACGTCGTGCGGGCTGCAGCGCGTAGCCTGCACCGATGCCGATTCGCAAGGTTCCCCTGCGGCACGTCGTCCTCGGTGTCGCCTTGCTCGCCCTGTCGCCCCTCTGGGGCCAGGAGCCGGTGCCCTCGCCCCAGCCGGTGGTCGTGCCAGCCTTCACGGCATACGCCGAACCCGACGTGCACGCCGTGCGTCGTGCAGACGACGGCTCGGTGCGCGCCTGGCAGGGCACGCTGCTCTGGTACGGGTGGTTCGAGCGCGGTGGTTCGCTGCAGGTGACTCCTGCACTCGGGGACGTCGCGCCGGGAACGCGTCTCGAGTTCGCATGCGGCACGAGCAAGGGCGAGGTCGACGCCACGCGGCCCGACGTGCAGGTCGCGCTGGTCGTCCCCGGCAGGGGGTACCATGCCATCCGGGCCGTCTCCAAGGCAGGCAAGCCTCCCGTCCTGCGCAGCCTGGGGCTCGGCGGGCCTGCTGCAGCAGGTTGCCGATTCGGCGACGTCGAGCGCAGGAACGCAGCCAGCGTGCACCTCGGGTACCAGGTGCCCGAGGACGCGGCAGGAGACCTCGAGTGGTTCCACTGCACGCTCACGCCGCGCACTGACCCGCTGTGGAGCTACTACATGGCGACCGGCTGGAACCGGGGCTACTTCGGCATGCAGGTCAACTCGCCGACCGAGCGGAGGCTCATCTTCTCCGTGTGGGACAGCGGCAACGAGGCCGTCGACCGTTCCAAGGTCGCCCCGGACGACCTGGTCCAGCTGGTCGCAAAGGGCACTGGTGTCCACGCCTCCGGCTTCGGCAACGAGGGCACCGGCGGCCACAGCCACCTCGTCCACCCATGGCGCCTCGGCGAGAGCCGCTCGTTCCTCGTGCACGCGCAGGCAGATGGCACGCACACGACCTACAGCGGGTGGTGGCTCGACCCGGAGGAGGGGGTCTGGCACCTCATTGCCAGCTTCCGCGCGCCCAAGGACGGCAAGCTGCTGCGCGGCCTCTACTCCTTCAACGAGAACTTCGCCGGCGAGAACGGCCACCTCGAGCGCCACTGCGACTTCGGCGACACGTGGGTGCGCACACGGGCGGGCACATGGGTCGAGCTGACGACCGCGCGGTTCACCCACGACTCCCACGGCGAGCGGCAGCGCCTCGACCGCAGCGGGGCCGTGGTGGGCAAGCGCTTCGAACTGCGCAACGGCGGTTTCGTCGAGCCCGCGGGCAAGGCCGGCGTGCGGGGGTACGGCGACCCACTGCAGCGCGAGCCCACCAAGGCACTGCCGAAGGCACTTGAACGGCTCCCGCAGCCGCCCGTGGGTTCAGCCGCGCGTTGAGCGACCCAGCACGGCGCGGGCACCGAACCCTGCGAGGCAGGTGACCCCACAGCTCACGATGCCGTACCACGGCCAGCCGACCTTCCAGCCGAGCACCGGGAACGCGAACACGACGCCTGCCGTGGCAGCGATGCCGCAGCCGAGGCCCACGAGGGAGGCAGCAGGCAGCGAACGCGCTGGCAGGGCGAGCAGGAACACGCCCAGGATGATGCCGGTGGTGACGGTGGCGATGGACAGCACGCTGTTCACCACGGCATCCGCACCGCCCAGGCCGCTCACGCCGACGGCCATCTGCAGCACGGCGAACAGCACGGTGGCAGCCTTGGCGGCGCGCAGGGCAAACGGGTCCTGTTGCGTGCGGCCGGTCGCTGGCAGCACGAAGTCGTTGACGAGTGCCGAGGCCGAGGCGCTCAGCGAGCTCGACAGGGTCGACATGGCTGCCGAGAACACGGCACCAAGCACGATGCCCACCAGCCCGGTGGGCAGGTGGCGCACGATGAAGTCGGCAAACACCCGGTCGCCGCCGCCCAGGGGCTGCTCCGGCGGGTGCTGCTTGTAGAACGCGAACAACGCGATGCCGATGGTCAGGAACACGGCGAACTGCGCCAGCACCACGGGCCCGCTCCAAAGCAGCGCCTTGCGCGCGTCGCCGAGGGTGCGGGCGCTCAGGTAGCGCTGCACGATGAGCTGGTCGACACCGTGGGAGCCGATCGACAGCACGGTGCCGCCGAGCAACCCGGCCCAGAACGTGAACGGGCTGGCGAGGTCGAAGCCGAAGTCGAACACCTGCAGCTTGCCCTGCTCGGCCGCGAGGGCGAAGGCGCCGGGAAGGCCACCCTCGGCACCGGGTGCAACCGGGCCGATGCGCTCGTGCATCACCACCAGCGCGGCCAGTGCGCCCAGCATGTAGACGAAGAACTGCACCACGTCGGTCCAAACCACGGCGCGGATGCCGCCGTGCAGGGTGTAGACGAGGGTGGCGACCCCGCTGATGCCCACGCACCAGGGGAGCGGGTAGCCGGTCATGGTCTGCACGACCACGGCAGCGAGGTAGAGCCGCAGGCCGTCGGCAAGCGTGCGCGTCACGAGGAACAAGCCGCTCGCAACCGTGCGCACCCCGGGCCCTGAACGCACCCGCAGCACCTCGTAGGCGGTGAACATCTGGCCCTGGAAGTACAGCGGCAGCAACACGGCGGCTGCGATGGCGCGGCCCACCAGGTAGCCGAGCGGCAGCTGCAGGTACGTGAGGTTGCCGCCGTATGCGATGCCGGGCACGCTCAGGAACGTGGCGGTGGAGGTCTCGGTGGCCACGATCGAGATCAGCAGCGCCCACCACGGCAGGTTGCGGTTGCCCAGCAGGTAGTCGCTCGCGGACTTCTGGCCGCGCCCGATCCACATGCCGAAGGCAACGGTGGCCGCCAGGTAGGCGAGCAGCAACACGAGGTCGAACGTGGCGATCTGCAAGGTCGGGGCTCCTGCGCCGCAGCTATACTTCGCGCCCACACGATGACCAAGCCGGATCTGGACAGGCTCACGACGGAGGCACGCAACGCCCGCACCACGCAGCTCGACGAGCTGTCGACCCTGGACATGCTTGCCGTGATGAACGACGAGGACCGGCAGGTTGCAGAAGTGGTGCGTGGCCAGCTCGGTGCCATTGCGCGCCTGGTCGACGCGGCGTCCGATCGGATGCGCCGCGGCGGCCGCATCGTCTACTGCGGTGCGGGCACCTCGGGCAGGCTCGGCGTGCTCGATGCCGTCGAGTGCCCGCCCACGTTCAGCGTCGACCCTGGCGTGGTGGTGGGGCTCATCGCCGGTGGTCCCCCTGCCTTCGTGAAGGCGGTGGAGGGCGCCGAGGACAGTCTCACGCTTGGCGCCGCCGACCTCGAGGCCATCGGGTTGCGCGCGGTGGACACCGTGGTGGGCATCGCTGCAAGCGGACGCACGCCCTACGTGCTGGGTGCGTTGGAGTACGCCCGTGCGAAGGGGGCGCTCACCGCTGCCGTGGTGTGCAACGCGGGCAGCCCGGTGGCAGCTGCTGCAGAGCTGCCCATCGAGGTGGTGACCGGCCCGGAGGTGCTCACGGGGTCCACGCGCCTCAAGGCAGGCACTGCCACCAAGCTGGTGCTCAACATGGTCACCACCGGCTGCTTCGTGAAGCTGCACAAGGTGCACGGCAACCTCATGGTCGACGTGATGGCCACCAACGAGAAGCTCGTGGCACGCAGCCGACGGATCGTCGCGCAGGCCACGCACTGCAGCCTCGACGAGGCAGAGGCGAAGCTCGCGGCGTGCGGCGGCGAGGTGAAGACCGCCATCGTCTGCCTGCTCGCGGGCCTCGAACCCGCGGCAGCGCGTGAGCGGCTGCAAGCGGCCCACGGCAGCGTGCGGCGCGCCGTGGGGGGCGCGTGAGCCCTGCGCCTGCTGCCCGCTGGGTGGCCCTCGACGCGCTGCGCGGCCTCACCATTGCCGCGATGATCCTCGTCAACAACCCCGGCAAGTGGGGTGCCACGTGGCAGTACGAACAGCTGCGCCACCGCGACTGGCACGGTTGCACGTTCACCGACTTCGTGTTCCCCTCGTTCCTGTTCTGTGCCGGCGCCGCCATCTGGCCCGCCTTTGCGCGCAGGGTCGCGCAGGGCACGCCGCGCACCGTCCTCAGCCTGCAGGCGCTGCGGCGCGGCTTGATGCTGTTCCTCATCGGGCTCGCACTGCACTCCTTCCCGTGGGTCGGCCTGGCCGAGGGCGCCTCGTTGCTCGACCCTGTCCTGCAGGTGCGCGTTGCAGGCGTGCTGCAGCGCATCGGCGTGTGCTATGCGCTCACGGCGCTGCTGCACCTGTGGTGCAGCGCCGCCGCCGTGCGCACGGTGGGCATCGGCCTGCTGCTCGGCTACTGGGCGTTGCTGGTGCTGGTGGCGGCACCTGGTGCCGCAGCGCCCAACTTCGACGTGCCCAAGGAGACCTTGCAGGCGTGGCTCGACCAGCTGGTGCTCGGCAGCCACATGTACGTGAAGGGCCGTCTCGGCTACGACCCGGAGGGCGTGCTGAGCACGCTGCCGGCCGTCGCAACCTGCATCCTCGGCCTCGAGGCGGGCAAGGTGCTTGGCAGTCCGCGCAGCGACAGCGCCAAGGTCCGCGTGCTGGTGCTCGGCGGGACCGTGTGCGCGGGGCTGGGGCTCGCCTGGAGCCATTGGTTCCCGCTCAACAAGCCGATCTGGACCTCCAGCTACGTGCTGTGGACCGGAGGCATCAGTGCCGTGTTGCTGGGGCTGTGCCACTGGGCGTTTGCCGTGCGCGGCATGCGCCGTCTCGCCCACCCGCTGCAGGTCTACGGCGTCAACGCACTGCTCGTGTTCGTGGGCAGCGCCCTGCTCG
>JBEGVB010000119.1:0-3738 GCA_041178545.1 Planctomycetota bacterium | reverse complement strand
GCCCGATGGAGTCTGCGGCGTCTCGTGCGAGGAGGATCGTTGCGCCAAGGCTCGCGACCAAAGCCACGAGGACTGCGAGTCCACCCAGGTAGGGGATCGGCTCGCGGTGGACCTTGCGGACGCTTGGCTGGTCGACGATGCCGATGCGGAATGCCAAGGCACGTGCGAGCGGGGTGACCGCCCATGCGGTCACTGCAGCCACAGCAATCACGAGTCCAAAGCCGGCCATGGTTCCGATAGGGGGGTGGTCCGTGGAGAAAACTCCACAAGCTCAGTTCGGGGGGAGGATACTGGACAGGGTGCGCGGTAAGGAATCCGCCCTGGTCTCAGAGTGGAACTCACCACACCTGTGCACTTCGGCAGTCCCTCGGCGCGAACTGAAGCGGTTCTCGACACACTTCCGCACCACGGTGCTCAGGTTTCGTCTCACCGCACGGCCGGCGGGGACAGGGTATCCTCTGCTCGCCCTCCGGGGCCTACCAGAGCTTGGTGGCACCCGGGGAGAAGGGGCGAGGGATCGTCTCGACTACGGCAGGACCTGAGAAACAGGCCGCTTGCCGCGGGAGATGATGATGATGCTGCGGCCGGGGAACGTGGTTCCCGGGTCGTTCACTTCCTTCTCGTTCGGGCCACTCTCCTGGACCACCTCCGCGGAGGAGGGCGGGTCCTGGATTCCGAACGCATCCGATCCGAAGAGGTCGGATCCGAAGGCGCTCTCGGCCTGAAGAGCGGAAGGACTGGAAGCAGCAGAGAGAAGCGAGCTGTTCGCGTTCACGGCAGAACCGCTGGCGAGCATCACGAAGGAAGCGAGAGCCAGGGAAAGCGTGCGAGCAGAGACAAGGGGGGCGAGAAACATTGCAGACTCCGATGGGAGGGAGACAACTGTGAGCCACTCCAAGGCAGGGCTCACAGGGTCGTAGAACAGTAGAGAGCGCGGCCGATTCGTAAAGCCCCTACGGCTTGAGTTTCCTGCGTAGTTGCTGGCCAAACGCGAACTCTAGGTTTCCCTCGCAGCGTGTCGCCCGCACTTGGTCGCGGGGCGTTCTACGTAGTTCGCACCCAATGAAACTTAATATGGTGCGCCGCAATGAAAGCGCGCGCGCCGTCAATGACCACTTGGGTCCTTGCGGCGCGCGCGCTGTGTTCTGTGGTTACGGGCCGTGGCTTCTCAGAGGCGACCGGGCCGGCCACCGCCGTTGCCGCCGCCGTTGCCACCACCGCCACCGCCACCGCCGCCACCTGGACGTGTGCGGGAGACCGCATCCGTCCCCGACGCCAACAGGATGAGGCTTTTTGGGTAGGCCCGCCCACGACCAAGTGCCTGCTCAGCGCCAGCTACCGCGAGGCCTGCGTCGTCCCATCCCAGAACTCCAGCATCCGCAGCACTGCGGGCATCGAGCGCATGGGCTGGTGCGTGAGAGCTCGAGGTCGCACTCAGCGAGTTCGAGAAGAGCAGGACAGAAAGTGCAATGGCCGTAACGGCTCGGCTGTCGATAGTGCGGGCGGAGATCATTGGTCAGTCTCGAGGGGATAGCGACCTCGCGCTTCATGCGCACCGGTGGTCGCAAACGGGCAAGCAGAGTAGGGAAGTGCCCTGATCTGTAAACCCCCTCGAACGACGCCCTTTGGGCCAATTTCTGGCCAAACTCAAAATCCAACCCCGCCCTTTGTAGGGCGATCTCACGCGCGGTCGGACTCAGTCCGGCAGGCTTCCTGCATCCGACGCGAGCCCTCAACTCCTTGCGGATGCGAGCCTGCTGGAAGTGCCTCGCGAGGAATGCGATGGCCGGTCTTTGCGGCAACCACCTGATTGCGTCAGAGGCGACCGGGGCGGCCGCCGCCGTTGCCGCCGCCGTTGCCACCACCGCCACCACCACCGCCGCCACCACCACCACCACCTGGACGGGTGCGGGAGACAGCTTCCGTGCCGCGGATCATCAGGATCATGCTGCGCGGGTAGGTGCGCCAGCGGCCGAAGTTCTTGGTGGCGTACTGTCGGTTGTTGGCGGCCCAGTCCGTGCCCTGCCCCTGCATGTCCAGGTTCGCAACCTCCTCCGGTGCGAGCGCCAATGCATCATCCCAGACCCCGGGAACATGGCTGTTAGCCGTTGCGCTCAATGGGTTTGCGAGGATCAAGGCAGAGGCTGCGGCGGCTGCCAGAATGCGGCTGGGCAGGTTCAACATAGTCGATAGCTCGGGGCTGAGGATCCGGTTGTGACGTACGCCTCGGAACAAGAGGCGCACGCAGCACCGGGAACGGGTTCTTCGGCAGAGGGTACCTCGCGGCTTGAGCCCAATCCGGCAGACGTCCCGGAGTGAGGCACCGGGGCTTCTCGGGTGCTGTGGGCCCGCCCCACGCGGGCCCCCAAGGCTGGGCTGTGGACCGACTCCCCTCGAACCCGAGGATCGAAGCGTGCACGCGGGCACCGCGCGCGTCATCCTTTGCCGCATGGGTACCCAGCGGCTGGCAAACCGCCTCGACACCGCGGCCGAAGTGCTGCTGCTCGCCTTGATCGCATGGTTGCCCTTTGGATTCGGTGGCGTGCTCCCCTTGAGCCACCTGCTGGTGCTTGGCGGCATCGGCGGCATCGCGCTGTTGCTCGGACTTCGGTTCCTACTGGTACCCGCGGTTCCCGTCGTGTGGTCCTCGAGTGCGTGGCTCCTCTTCGCGTTCGTGGCTTTCGTGGCATTCCAGGCCGTGCCGCTCCCCGTCGACCTGCTCGCCACTCTTGCGCCCACCAACGCAGGGCTGTGGACCAACCTGCTCTCGGTGCCGCCCTTGCCGCAGTCTGGCGAGGCAGCTGTGCTGCGTGCGCCCGTCACGCTCTACCCGCAGGAAACGCTGGAGGACCTACGACTCCTCTTCAGCTTCGGGCTGCTGTACTTGGCTGTGGTCAACCTGCACAGGCGTCCGGGCCCCCTTCGTCGCCTCTTGTTGACGATGTCGCTCGTCGGGCTGTTGGTGGCCGTGGTCAAGATTGCCCAGTCCGTGACCGGTGCTGCCAAGTTCCTCGGCATCTGGGAACAGGAAGGCATCAACCCAACCGTCGGCCTGTTCGTCAACTACGGTCACCTGAGTCAGTTCCTCAACCTCAGCATGGGTGCCGGCCTCGCCTTGCTGCTCGTGCGGCTTGCAGAGCGCGACCAACGCGGGCGCTATCGCGTGGAAGATCTCGTGGCGGACCTGCGCGCCCCGGAGCGCCGGCTTGACCTGCTGCTGCTCGTGTTCCTGATTGCCGGCATCGTGGCCATTGCCGTGTCTCGTTCGCGCAACGGCCTCATCTCCATGGCCGTTGCCGGGTTCGTCGTGGCCAGCCTGCTCCACCTCACCAAGTACCTGCGCGGCACGGGCTGGTCGTTGGGCGGCCTTGCCGCCGTGGCATTCCTCGCCTTGCTCTTCATCGGATTCGACCCGATCTACGACCGACTCGCCTCCTTGGAGAACCCTGGCAAGGAGTACAACGTTCGCTTCGGGTTGCTCCGTGATTCGCTTGCCATGTTCCCGGACTTCCGTTTCCTGGGAATCGGTCAGGCTGCGTTCGACCAAGTGTTCCCGATGTACGACACGAGCCTGCGCCAAGGGCGAGCGGAGCATGCCGAGAACCAGTACTTGGAACTGCTCGTGGAGACCGGGCTGGTGGGATTCTCGATTGCGTCGCTTTTCCTGGTGCCGTTGGCATTCCGTTGGCTGCTCCGCATGTTCCGCCCGGCGGCAGCCTCGGATGCCCCGATCTACGG
>JBEGVB010000118.1:0-4627 GCA_041178545.1 Planctomycetota bacterium | reverse complement strand
GCAAAGGCCTACCGCGACGCACTGCAGTACCGCTTCACGGCGGCGAAGAGCAAGCGCGACCAGCTCGCCACCAAGGTCAGGGAGAACGAGCAGCAGATGTTCGACCTCGACTCCCGCGAGGCCGAGTACGCGAAGCTCACGGACAAGGTCTCGCGCGCCAAGGAGTCGCTCGACGCGATCTACGACAAGCTGCAGCAGATCAACCCGGACGACGACAAGGACCTGACCTTCGTCAACATCCTCGACTACTCACGGCCTGACTCCTCCGAGGTGGCCTCGGGGCGCGGCCTCGGCCTCAGCACGTCGCTGTTGCTCGGTGTCATGCTCGGCGTCGGCCTTGCCTGGCTGCGCTCGGTGCTCGACACGAGGTTGCGCAACGCCGAGGAAGTGCGTCGAGGTCTCGGGGCCCAACTGCTCGGCATCATGCCGCAGGTCTCGAAGGCAGCGACCAAGGAAGGTCTCACGCCTGTGCAGCGCTGGGACGCGGACCGTCACTACGCGGAGTCCGCGCGCTCGCTGCGCACGGCGGTGTACTTCGGGATGGCCGACATCGGCGGCAACATCCTGCAGATCACGTCGCCGGACGCAGGCGACGGCAAGACGTCGACGGCGACCAACCTCGCCATCGCCATGGCCAAGGCCGGCCAACGGACACTCATCATCGACTGCGACCTGCGCAAGCCGCGTCAGGCCGAGCGCTTCGGTGTCTCCAACCATGTGGGCATGTCCAGCGTGCTCGACGGCCAGGTCTCCCTCGACGACGCGATCCAACCGACCGAGCTGGAGGGCCTCAGCCTCCTCACCAGCGGACCTGTCCCTTCCAACCCCGCAGAACTCCTCAACAGCGAGAAGTTCGGCCAGCTGCTCAAGGACCTCGGGACGCGTTACGACCGCGTGATCGTCGACTCGCCTCCCGTGCTGCCGGTCACCGACGCGCGCATCATCGGGGCGCAGTGCACGGCAACCCTGGTCTGCCTGCGCGTCGACAAGACCACGCGCAAGCGTGCCGCTGCGGCGCTGGACGCGCTGGTCGGCGTCGGTGCCAAGCTCCTCGGCGTGATCCTCAACGACATGCCGACCGGCCTTGGTTACGGCTATGGCTACGGCTACGGCTACGGCTACGGCGGCTACGGCTACGGCGGCTATGGCTACGGCTACGGCGGCTACGGCGAGGACGACCAGTCGGGCGGCGAAGCGGCACAGCCGAAGGGCCGGCGCAGCCGCGCACGGGTCACGGCAACGGGTGCCGGGCCAGACGTACCCAAGAACTCCTGAGCCAACGCACCAGACGACCATGCACTCGACACAGCACACTCCTTCGCGCACCCGCTGCACCGTGCAGCGCCTGGGTGCCCTGACCTTGCTTGCCGTGCTCACTGCCTGCGGTGTGGGGACCACGTACATCCCCGACGAGGAGACCTTGGCCAAGTTCGAGGCCGCAGGTCCGCTCGAGCCCGAGCTGGACATGAGCCAGATGGTCGCGGGAGTCCCACAGCCCGGGCCCTACCGCGTGGTGCCCGGTGACATCCTGCAGATCAGTGGCGCCGGTTCGTTCATGACCGGGGGCACGGGCGGGCCATCTGGCGGCGGCGCCGACAGCATCGAGGCGCGCGTCCAGCCGGACGGGCGCATCAGCCTCCCCATGCTCGGCGACCTGTCGGTCATGACGCCAGGAGACGTCGGCAAGCTGCAGGGCCGCACACTCGTCGAGATCGAGTCCCTTGTCGCCGACGCCCTCTCTGACCGCTACCTGCGCCACCGCCCTGCCATCGTCGTGCGCGTGAACGAGTACCAGAAGACCAAGGTTGCGGTCATGGGCTCGGTGGCCTCGCCGGGTGTGGTGGAACTGCAGTCGGACCAGTTGAGCGTCTTCGGGGCCCTCACGGCCGCCGGTGGCCTGAGCCAGAACAACTCGATGAACAACCAGCTGACGCAGGCCACCCGCGCGGTGGCCACCCAGCAGGTGGGCGCCAAGATGATCCGCATCAAGCGTCCCGGCGACCTCGCAGCCAAACCGATCCTGCTGCCGGTGAAGGGCTACAACCTGCCGATGGCCGACGTACGGCTGAGCGGCGGTGAGACCATCGAGGTCGAGCCCTGGAACCCGGACCTCTACGTGGTGCTGGGCCTCGTGGGTGGACGCGGTGTGTTTCCGTACCCGCCCGGGGAGCGCTACAACCTGATGCAGGCGCTCGCGTTTGCCAGCGGCACGGACCCGCTGGTCTACCCGCCTTACGCCACCATCTTCCGCAAGGGCATCGACGGAAAGGTCATCGCCGTGAGCTTTGGCATCAACGGCGAGGACATCAAGCAGGCGATGGACGTGATCATCCGTCCGGGCGACATCATCGTGGTGGAGCACACCATCGGGTCGTGGACGCGCCAGATCCTCTGGGAGGCGCTCGACATCCAGGTGCAGTTCTTCATCAACCCGTTCGACTCGGACAGCTACCGCTGACCCATCGGGCAGTTGCCCATTTCCGTCTGCCGACAAGGGCTCGTGGGTTTCGACCTGCGGGCCCTCTTCGTCTGGTGCGCAGCCCCGGGGAGGAGCGCGTTGCGGGCAACGGCCGGGTGATCCCAGGGGGTGCCGCACCCCAGCTGGCCACCTAACCTCCACGTGGCAGAAGCATCCACTGTACTGGCGGTTGCCTCGCCACCTGCTGACCCGCGTCTCAGCTGGTCGTCGTTCGCTGTGCCGAGTCCATCGACTCGACATCCTCAAGGTCCTTGCCGAGGTTGGCGATGCTGTGGCGGTCCAGCAGTCGTGCGAGGATCGTCACTCGCTCTGATGCATGCTCCATCGTGTCGACGGGCATCGAGACCTTGAGCTCGAGCGCAGGTCCTGCACGACGGTGGTGGATCGGCAATGACGCACGGAACGGCTCGGCTCCGTCCATCGGCCCGCCCGTGGACGACCAGTGCCACTCGCGGACGGTCCCGTCCCGCCTTGGCGCAGCCAGGTCCATGCGTTGGAGCCCGAGGCGCTCTGCCGTCAGCACGAGTGCTGCCCACCACTGGTCGATGGACTTGGCCTCGCGGAAGTACAGCTGCAGCTCGTCGTGCATCGCTTGGTGCTCGCGCACGACCTTGCTGCGCTGGGCGGCAGCGTGTACCGCAAGGAACGAGTCGCGGATGCGGACCGCGCCGATGGCGCGGAAGAAGATGACGTAGAGGCAGAGGACGAGCAGCACGGCCACGACTCGCTGGGCATCCGTGGAACCAGAGTGGAGCAACGAAAGCCCCAGCACCGTGAGCGCGCCGCTCACCGCCCAGAGGATGTGCACCGTGCGTGCGTGCGCGTACCCCAGCGCCATCAGGCGATGGTGCACGTGGGACCGGTCGGCGGAGAAGATGCCGCGGCGCTCGATGGCCCTGCGCAGCATCGCGAAGCACATGTCGAGGATCGGCAGGCCGAGGGCGAGGAAGGGCCCGAGGATGCCGATCGAAGCACCCTGCTTGCCGCCGATGGCGACTGCAGAGGTGGCGAGCAGGAAGCCGATGAGCAAGCTGCCGCTGTCGCCGAGGAAGATGCGTGCTGGGTGGTGGTTGTGCCCGAGGAAGCCGAGCAGGGACCCGCAGAGCGCGAGCATCGTGATCGCGACCGGAAGTTGGCCTGCGTCGTGTGCCACATAGGCGATGGCGCCTGCGGCGATCGCGCCGATGCCGGATGCGAGCCCGTCGAGCCCGTCGATCAGGTTGATGGCATTCGTCACGCCTGCGATCCACAGCAGCGTGACGGGAAGACCCAGGATCCCGAGTTCGATCGACCAACTCGAACCAAGTGGGATCGAGTCGATGCGGATGCCTGCCGCGTACATCCAGCCAGCGACGGCAAGTTGTGCGAACAGCTTGTGACGCGCGCGCATCCCGGTGAGGTCATCGACGAGACCCACCACGAACATGGCAACTGCGCCACCCAGCATGGCGAGCACCTGCGGATCGAGTCGCCCGATGGAGTCTCCTGCGTCTCGTGCGAGGAGGATCGTTGCGCCAAGGCTCGCGACCAAAGCCACGAGGACCGCGAGTCCACCCAGGTAGGGGATTGGCTCGCGGTGGACCTTGCGGACACCTGGCTGGTCGACGACGCCGATGCGGAATGCCAAGGCACGCGCGATCGGGGTGACCGCCCATGCGGTCACTGCAGCCACAGCGATCACGAGTCCAAAGCCGGCCATGGTTCCGATAGGGGGGTGGTTCGTGGAGAAAACTCCACGAGCTCAGATCGGGGGGAAGATACCGGAAGTTGTGCGTGGCACAGAACCCACCCTGGTCTCAGAGTGGAACTCGGTACCCCTGTCCATTTCGGCAGATCCTCGGGCGGACTGAAGTGGTTTCCGACACACTTCCGCGCCACGGTGCACAGGTTTCGTCGCGCCGCACGTTCAGCGGGGACAGAGGACCTTTTACGCGCCCACCGGGGCCAGCGAGTGCAGGGTGTCCCCGGAAAGATGGTGCGAGAGATCGTCTCGACTACGGCAGGACCTGAGAAACAGGCCGCTTGCCGCGGGAGATGATGATGATGCTGCGGCCGGGGAACGTGGTGCCCGGGTCGTTCACTTCCTTCTCGTTCGGGCCACTCTCCTGGACCTCCTCCGCGGAGGAGGGCGGGTCCTGGATTCCGAAC
>JBEGVB010000117.1:0-8290 GCA_041178545.1 Planctomycetota bacterium | reverse complement strand
GGGGGGGTTAGCCGGACCCGCGCCTCGTTACGTAGGGGCGGCTGTGCGATAGACTGCTCACCGCGTCGGACCCTCGAACTCCCGACCGGACCCCCCTGACATGAAGAGACTCCAGGCAGGCTTCACCCTCATCGAACTGCTCGTCGTCATCGGCATCATCGGCCTGCTCGCTGCGGCCTTCCTGCCGGACATCATCGGTTCCAGGCTCACGGCCAACATCGCTGCCGACTCGGCCAACCTGTCCAAGCACTACAGCTGGTTGACGAACTACAAGACCCGCCTCAAGCACTACCCGACCGAGGGCGGCCACAAGTTCGTCCTCGACACCTGGGTGAAGGGCGTGGTCGAGCACACGCCGCAGAACATCCAGTACTACTTCACGCCGGGCATCCGCGAGAGCGACCCGCACTACCTGGAGCTCTCCAAGGCCGACGCCGAGACCATCTGGGTCGACCTGCGCAGCGTGAGCTCGATGGACACCGACTACGCCGGTCGCGCCAAGGAGCACCTCAAGGGCAACATCGAGTCCGGCAAGGAGGCCTGGATCGCGAACGACAACGAGAACGGCTGGGCCTTCGCGGACGGTTCGGTCAACATCCTGTTCGGCGACGGCTCGGTGCGCACCCTCAACTTCGCCGAGGACCTCAAGGAGAAGTACGGCTGGCCCAACCTCGAGACCCCGATGCCGACGTTCGGCCCCGACTCGCCCGTTCCCGAGCTGAAGAAGCTCGACCGCTGACCGAGGGCCCGTGGCGACGACAGACGCTGCCGCCACGGGGACCCTGCCTGCACGCGCGCCCCGCGTCCGTGCCGTGGTCGCCGCAGCACTCGTGTGCAGCGTGGTGGCCCAGCTGGCGTTCCTCTGGCGCCTGCCGCTCGTCGAGCAGGTGCGCCACGTGCCGGACGACAGCTTCTTCTACCTGCGGCTGGCCCAGCAGTTCTGGAGCCACCTCGAGTTCACGTTCGACGGGGTCCACCCGACCTACGGCTTCCAACCCCTCTGGCAGCTCCTGTTGGTTGCCGTGCAGCCGTTGTGCGGCGGTGCCCTCTCCTTCTTCCACTGCGTGCTTGCCGCATGTGTCGTGCTCCACGGCGCCATCGGCTGGCAGCTCTTCCGCCTCGGGTCCGCAGCCTTCGGCGCAGCGGGTGGGGCCACCGCGGCGCTGGCCTGGGGCCTGAACCCGGCCGCCATGGTCTGGTGCTGGGGCCTCAAGGAGAACGGGCTCTACGCGCTGCTGCTCGTGGTCGCATTGCGGCAGGCCCACGCATGCGTCGCGCGTGCTGCCTGGGACCGGACCAGCCTGGTCCGGCTCGGCGCGGTGCTGGGTGCCATCGTGCTCACACGCACCAATGCACTGCCGGTTGCATTCGGCACCGCCTGCTGTCTCGTCCTCGCGCGCGGCTGCGGAGCCCCGTTCCTCGTCCGGTTCCGGGCGGCAGTGCTCGCCCTCGCGGTGGGCGCGCTCGTCGCGGCACCGTGGTACCTGTTCGCGCTGGCGCACTTCGGCACCGCGCTGCCGACGAGCGGCACGTGGAAGATGTTCATCGTCCGAGGCAACGTCGAACTCGGTTGGGGTGTGCCCTGGCTGGGTGCCGCCCACTTCGGGCGCGCCCTGGACGCATGGCCTGACTACCTACAGCTGCTGTTCGCCCGCGAGTTCGGCTGGGTGCGAGGGTTGTTGTGCGGGCTGCTCGTGCTCCGGGTCGTCGCGCTGCTGCCGTGGCCGGTGCGCGCGCCGCGGCACGCCACCGGTGCCGTGTGGCTGGTCGCAACCGCGCTGCTGCTGGCCCTCGGCGCATCGTTTGCCGACCAGCTGCTGTTGCCCACCTACCTCGACTACGCGGACTGGTACGCAGTGGCGCCCTTCGTCGTCATGCCGCTCCTGGTGGGACTGTTCGGCAGTGCCCTCGGCGCATGGTTCGCAAGGGTCCGCCCGGGTGCGGTTGCCCTCGCGGTGCTGGGACTCTGCGTGGTGTTCGTGCCCACGGAACGCTCGCTGTACCACTTCCGGGTCGAGCGCGGGCTGCTGGAACAGCCGCCGCGCCAGATGCAGCTGCTGGAGATGGGCCTGTGGGCGGGGCTGCACCTGCCGGCGGACGCGCGCATCGGCATCTGGGACCCCGGCATCGTGAGCTACTTCTCGCAGCGGGACCTGACCAGCCTCGACCCGCTGATGAACTCGCTCGACTACCAGCGCCCCGAGGTCATCGGCAACCCGGTGGCGTACGTGCGCGCCAACCGCATCAGCTACCTCATGGGGGTGGTGCACCGGGTGGGCGAGGAGTGGCAGTACGATGCCATGCCCAAGGGCACCTTCGACGTGCTCTGGATGCCGCACCCCGAGCACGACCTCGGCTGGGTGGACCCTGCCGGCAAGAAGGTGCACTACGCGCTCCTCCGTCCGCGGGACACCGAGGGCCCTGCGTTCCTCACCCCGTCCGATTTCCCTTGCGGGCTGCTGTACCCCAACGACCCTGGCCGCAGGCAGTGGGTCACCCGCGACCGCGACGCGCTGCTGCGCGGCATCGAACTGCAGGCCGACGTGCTGCGCTTGCAGCTGGACGGCCAGCTGGCCGGCGGGCCGGTCGAACTCGTGGATGCCGCGGGCGTCGTGCTGCACACGCTGGCTGCCGCGGGACAGGGCTGGCACTGGCTCGACGTGCGGGCCCACCGTGGCAAGCACGTGGTGCTCCGCGTCCCTGCCGGCATCGATCTCGATCCGGCACGCGCGGTGCCGCAGGCGCAGCTGGTCGACTATTCCTTCCCCGCCGGCGGCTGAGCCTGCGACTGCAGTACGCGTGGCTCAGGCCAGCGCCGAGTAGATGCGGTGGCAGTCGTCGTGGTCGTCGATGGCCTCGAGGAACTCGCCGACCTCTTGGCGCTGCTCGGCCGTGAGCTCGACCTTGTCCTTGGGCACGTAGCCTGGCTCCGAGGTGGTCACGGACCAGCCGGCCTTGCGCAGCGCCTGGGTGACGACATCGAGGTCGGTGCGGTCGGTGAAGAAGCGGCCGCCGCTCTGTTCCTCGTCCACGTTCTCCAGTGGCTCCACGTTCTGGGCGCCCGCCTCGATTGCCGCGGTCTCCAGGTCCATGCCGGCCTTCTCGTGGGTCGCCTCGACGATGCCCACGGGGTCGAACAGGAACATCACGCGCGCGCCGAACTGGCCGGCCTTGAACAGGCTGCGGATGTCGGGCGCCGTGCGGTTCCTGTTGTCGGTCATGCACTCGACGATGACCGGCACGTTGTAGGGGGCCATCCCCTCGTAGGTGACGAGTTCGTAGTTGACCGCGTCACTGCCCTGTCCCGAGGCCTTCTTGAGGGCGCGCGAGATCACGTCGTTGGAGACGGAGAACTTGCGCGCGGCCTCGATGGCCACCTGCAGCTTCGGGTTCATCTCCGGGTCTGGCACGCCTTGGCGCGCTGCCACGGTGATGTCGCGGACCAGCTTGGTCACCACCTTGGCGCGGCGGTTCGCGTTGATGTCACGGTTCTTCTGGAGCCACTGGCGTCCCATGGTCGTTCGTCTCTCGGGTTCGCGAAGGATGACAGACGGCCGTGCCCTGCGCAAAGGGTCGTTTCCCTCGGCTGCGGGCCGGTCCCATGGGAGCCACCCGCGCGCTGGTGATTTGGCCCTGCGTTCCTACAATCCGCGGCCCGCCATGACCGGCCTCAAGTACCACCTGACCAGCTACGGCTGCCAGATGAACAAGCTGGACAGCGAGCTCGTCGAGAGCAAGCTGCAGCAGATCGGCTACCTGCCGGCCGCGGACGAGGCCGAGGCCGCGGTCGTCCTCATCAACACCTGCTCGGTGCGTCAGCACGCCGAGGATCGGGTCTGGTCCCGGCTGGGCCGCCTGCGGGTCCGCAAGCGCCAGGAGCCCGGGCTGGTGGTGGGGGTGCTTGGCTGCATGGCCCAGGAGCACCAGCGGTACCTGCTTGCGCGGATGCCACACGTCGACCTCGTGGTGGGGCCGAGCGCCTTCGGCGACATCGACCAGAGGGTGCAGGCCGCGCGTGAGAAGAACGACCGGATGGTTGCCGAGTCCGGTCCCGCGAAGGACAGGCGCAGCGTCGTCGGCGCAGGTCTCGTCGTGACCGGGACGGGCGTGAGTGGCGACACCATCGAACGCAACGTCAAGGTGCGCCCGCACCGTTCGCAGGCCTACGTGTCCGTGATGCGCGGCTGCAACATGCCGTGCACCTACTGCATCGTCCCCACCACGCGAGGCGACGAGGTCAGCCGCCCGGTGGAGCAGGTGGTGGAGGAGTGCCAGCGGCTGGTGGACGACGGCGTCACCGAGATCACGTTGCTCGGGCAGACGGTCAATGCCTATGGGCGGGACCTCGGGCAGGACGCGACGCTTGCGAGGCTGTTGCGCCGGCTGCACGAGATCCCGGCGTTGCGTCGCCTCGCCTTCATCACCAGCCACCCGAACTTCCTCAACGCCGAGCTGGTCGACGCCCTTGCCGAGCTGCCGCGGGTGGCGCGGTACCTGCACCTCCCGGCCCAGTCCGGTTCCAACCACGTGCTCAAGTCGATGCGCCGCGGCTACACCGTCGAGCGCTACCTCGCGCGCATCGACCAGTTGCTGGCGAAGGCACCCGACATGGAGATCCACTCGGACTTCATCGTCGGCTACCCAGGCGAGACCGAGGCCGACTTCCGGCAGACCATCGACCTCATGGAGCGGGTGCGGTACGCCCAGAGCTACGTGTTCAAGTACTCGCCACGTCCGGGCACCGTGGCCTCGGAGCAGTTGCCCGACGACGTTCCCGACGCCGACAAGGAACGGCGCAACCAGGAGCTCCTCGCGGTGCAGGAGCGCCTCTGCGTCGAGCGCAACCGAAGCCTGGTGGGTGCCGTCCAGGAGGTGTTGGTCGAGGGCCCGAGCCCGCGCAACCCCGGCCGCCTGCAGGGTCGGACGGCCTGGCACCGCATCGTTCACTTCGACAGTACCGACCACTCCCTCGTCGGCAGCTACGTCCCCGTGCACCTGACCGAGGCCCAGCCCCACTGCATGGTGGGCACGATGCTGGCGCAGGATGTCGCACAGGAAGGCTCGCGCGACCGGAGCGAGGCCCACTCGTGAACTGGGAGGCCCTCATGGCAAGCGCGCTCGACCTCGCGGAGCGCGGCCGGGCAGAGGTCGAGCCCAACCCGCGGGTGGGAGCGCTCGCACTCCAGGACGGCGTGGTGGTGGGGCGTGGCTTCCATACCCACTGGGGCGGTCCGCATGCCGAGGTGGTGGCGCTCGCCGATGCCGCGGCCAACGGCGCGAAGCCCGACACCGTGGTGGTGACGCTCGAGCCTTGTTCCAGCCCCAAGGGCGAGGAGGGCAAGAAGACCGAGCCCTGCACCGAGGTGCTCAAGCGCGCGGGCGTGCGCCGTGTCGTGATCGGTGCCGCCGACCCGGACCCGAGGCACCGCCGCAACGGCATGGCCGTTCTCGAGTCCGCGGGCATCGAGGTGGTGGACGGGGTGCTTTCGTCACGCTGCCGCGAGTCGCAGGCACTCTTCCACAAGTGGTTGCAGATGGACCGACCGTGGACCATCGGCAAGTGGGCCATGACACTCGACGGCAAGATCGCTGCCGCAACCGGCGAGTCGCGCTGGATCAGTGGTCCTGAGTCGCGTCGCCGCACGCACCTGCTGCGCAGCCGGTGCGATGCAGTGGTGGTCGGGTACCGCACCGTGCTCCACGACGACCCGTCGCTCACGGTGCGGCACGTCGACGGGAAGCAGCCGGTACGCGTGGTCGTCGACCCGCTGGCCGCCATCGACGACGACAGCAACCTCGTCCGCACCGCGCGCGAGGTGCCCACGTGGCTGCTCGCGAGCGAGGACGTGGACCCCGTCCGCAGCGGGCACCTTGCCGACCTCGGCGTGCAGGTCATCCACGTGCCCACCGCCGAGACCGACCGTCACCTGCACCTCCGCCACGGGTGGCGCGAACTGCGCCGGCGCGGCATCCGCAGGCTGATGGTGGAGGGCGGCGGCGGCCTGATGGCCGAGCTGCTCAGCTGGAACTGCGTCGACCAGGTGCTCGGGTTCCTCGCACCACGCATCCTCGGCGGCAAGTTCAGTCCCACGCCCGTCCAGGGCGACGGCAAGCCGTTCCCTGCCGAGGCCTGGCGCGTCGACGACCTCCGCTGCGAGCCGCTCGGCGACGACCTGGTGATGACGGGTTTCGTCCAGGACTAGCGGGCCCCGGACTGGCGGGCCCTGCAATGGCGGGCCCCGGACTGGCGGGCCCTGCAATGGCGAACAAGGGACGGACGGACACCTTCCGCTGCGCGGGTCGTCAGTCGTCGACCTGGAGCAGTGTCGGCTCGCTGGCCACTGCGGCGCGGTCCAGGATGCGCAGGGCAAGGACGCCCCGTGCGCTGCCGCGGGGCAGTACCGCACGCAGTTCCCGCGCGTCGCAGGTGGCTAGCAACTGCCACCCCTCGGCGGTTTGCGCCTGCACGGTCACGAAGCGGGCACCCTCGAGCGGTTGCCACGTGAGTTCGAGTTGGTCGCCCTTGCGCACCAAACGTGCCTGTGGCCGCGGCGGCCTCGAGCCGGACAGCCACGGCGAGGGCGGCACGGCCGCGCGTTGGGCATAGACCCCGTTGCGCAGCAGCGTCGCCACGCCGCCAGCATCGTGCTGCAGTGACTTGAAGCTGAAGTGGATGTGCCCGGTTGCGCGCGGCTGCTGCCGCATGAGCTGCACCTGCGTTGCCAGTTCCCCCTCGCGCCAGTGCTTTGCCCTTGCCGCGGCGCGACCGGGGTTGATGCCGGTCCAGAGGTGGCACTCGGGCCCGACCTCGCGTGCCCACCAGGGCAGCAGCACGGCAAAGCTCTGCGGCTTCTGGTCGATGGGCCAGTACAGCTGGGGAGCGAGGTAGTCGCACCAGCCCTCCCGCAGCCAGCGGCGGACGTCGGCATACAGCTGTGAGTAGGGGTCGATGCCAGCCGTGGTGCCCTCCGGCACGCCCGGCCTCGCCACGCCGAAGGGACTGACACCAAACTTCACCCAGGGCTTTGCGAGGTGCACCTGCTGGTGCAGCCTGCGCACCATCTCGTCCACGTTGCGTCGGCGCCAGTCGGCGCGCGGCAGCTTGCCGCCCCGCGCGCGGTACTCCGCGTGGCTCGCGTCGTCCGGGAACTCCAACCCCTTCACCGGGTAGGGGTAGAAGTAGTCGTCGATGTGGACCCCGTCGACGTCGTAGCGGCGTACGACGTCGAGCACGACGCGGATCGTGTGCTCGAGTGCCTGTGGCACCCCTGGGTCCGTCCACCGGTACTCGCCGTACGTGACGACCCAGTCGGGCTGCGCGACGGTCAGGTGTCTCGGGTCCGCCTGCGACTTCGACTTGAAGTGGCGCGCGCGGTAGGGGTTGAACCATGCGTGGAGCTCGAGCCCCCGGCGGTGGGCGCCCTCGACCGCGTGGGCCAGCGGGTCGAACCCGTCTGCGGGTGCCAGTCCCTGCTGGCCCGTGAGCCAGGCGGACCAGGGCTCGAGGTCGCTCTGGTACAGGGCGTCGCACTCGGTGCGGACCTGGAACACGAGCGCGTTGAGTTGGAGTTCCGCGGCACGGTCCAGCACGGCATCCAGCTCCGCCCGCATCTGCTGCACGGGCAGGCCCGGCCGGCTCGGCCAGTCGATGTTGTCCACGGTCGCCACCCATGCACCGCGGAACTCCACGGGCAGCGCCGGAACCGCTTCCTGCGCCAGCACGGACGCGACCTGGGCCAGGGCTGCTGCAAGGCTGGCGAGGATCCCACGCATGGCGCAGAGGATGGCGTCGTCGGGCAACGATGCCAGCGGAATCGGTTCCCTCCGGCTCGCGTTGGACTATCCTCCGTCTCGTTGCGCGCGTCATGTCGACCGCGCCCCGAGAGGAAACCCCATGAGCAAGATTCTGGTCCCGGGACTGTTGTCCCTGCTGTTCGTCACCTGCTCGTGCCAGCCCGGCGCCGAGGGCGCCGGCGCGCCGTTGGCAACCGTTGCCACGGACGCGAAGGCCGAGCTCATCCTGGACAAGGCGCCCACTTGAGGCGGCTGCATCGCCACCGTGCGTGGCGCGTTCAAGGGACTTGCCGGAGTCGGGCAGGTCGATGCCAAGATCGGTGACCGCAACCTGGTCGTGCACTACGACAGCAAGGCGGTGACCGTCGACCAGATGCTCGCTGCCCTGGCGGCGGCCAAGGAGCCTGCGGTCGCCAAGGCCGCGGCCGAGACGACGAAGTGAGCCCGTCGCGCGGCGCCATCGCATTGGCGTCGCGCGCATCCGCGGCCTAAGTTC
>JBEGVB010000116.1:0-8072 GCA_041178545.1 Planctomycetota bacterium | reverse complement strand
CCGGACGAGATCGAGTTCTACCTGTGCGGGCCGCCCATGATGCTGTCGGCCGTGCAGAAGATGCTCGGCGACCTGGGCGTCGAGAAGGACATGATCGCCTTCGACGACTTCGGCAGCTGAGCGGGTCCTCGAGGACCCTGGCGACGGCCGCGCGGCAGGACCTGCCGTGCGGCCGTTTGCGTTGGTGCCGCACGTTGCGGTTTCGCCCCCGTAACGGGGGGCGACTGGGGCACGCATTGTGCACTCTGCGGTCGGCGGTGCGGGTCCCAGCGGCGATACTGCAGGCCGTGTGCGCCTGCCGGGCCCGTGTGGCACGCGGCTTGCCTGCGGCGCGCCGCCCGGAGTTCCCCATGCGCATCCCGTTCCTCGCCTTTCTCCCCGTCCTGGCCGTCGGCTGCAGCAAGCCTGCGGACGTCTCCCTGTACGTCGCGCTCGACCAGGAGCACAGCCAGGCGCTGGTGAAGCGCTTCGAGCAGGACACGGGGCTCACGGTGAAGGCTCGGTTCGACCAAGAGGCCAACAAGACGGTGGGCCTCGTGAGTGCGCTCATCGAGGAGTCGGCGCGGCCGCGTTGCGACGTGTTCTGGAACAACGAACTGGCCCACACCGTACGACTCGCCCAGAAGGGTCTGCTCGCGCCCTACGTGAGCCCTTCTGCAGCCACGATCCCCGCCCAGTGGAAGGACGTGGACGGCATCTGGAGCGCCTTTGCCGCGCGCGCGCGCGTGCTGATCGTCAACACCGAGTTGCTGCCCGATCGCGCGACCTGGCCCACCAGCACCATGGACCTCGTCGACCCCAAGTGGAAGGGCAGGTGCGGCGCTGCGCGACCGCTCACCGGCACCACGCTCACGCACTTCACGGCCTTGCGGAAGGCGATGGGGGAGGAGGGCTTCCAGAAGTTCCTCGACCAGTGCTTCGCCAACGAGGTGGTGTGGCTGCAGAGCAACGGCGCCACCATGCGGCAGGTCGCGGAGGGCAAGCTCGCCTGGGCGTGGACCGACACCGACGACTACCACGTGGCGCTCACCAAGGGGCACAAGGTGGCCTGCGTGTTCCCGGACCAGCAGGAAGGCGGGATGGGCACCATGCTGATCCCCAACTCGATCGCGCTGGTGAAGAACGGCCCCAACCCCGAGGCCGGCAGGAAGCTGGTGGACTGGGTGCTCAAGGAGTCGACCGAGGCCCTGCTCGCGGCCGCCAAGTCGGCCCAGATCCCGCTGCGTGCCTCGGTGCAGGGACCTGCCGACCCCGCCATCCTCAAGGTCGGCCAGTTCCGCCAGATGGCGTGGGACCCGGCCGTGGTGGGCGCAGACCTGGAGCGTTGCGCGGCCGACTTCGCCAAGCGGTTCTGAGCCCCACGCCATGCTCGCGCGCACCCTTGCCCTGCTGCCCCTGCTGACCGCGCTGCTGTTCTGCGCGCTGTTCGTGGCGGTGCCGCTCGCGGCGATGGTTGCGCCCACGCTGGTGCGCGACGGCGCGTTCTCGCTCGCCAACTACGCGTCCGTGCTGGCCGCCCCCAACGACCGCGCCGAACTGTTTGCCTCGGTCCAGCTCGGCCTGGCAGCAGCCTGCGTCTCCGTGCTGGCCGGCGGTGGCCATGCCTGGCTCACGGTGCGCACCAACCTGCCCGGCGCACGGGTGCTCGGCCCGCTCGGCATCGCGCCGCTGGCGGTCCCACCCATCCTGGTGGCGATGGGCTTTGCCGACTTCTCGGACGTGGCCGGCTTCTGGCCCTGCGCGCTGCTGCTGGGCGTGAGCTACGCACCCTTCGTGGCCGTGCTGGCCGCGCGCGGGTTGCGCTCCGTGGACGGCCGGCTCTACGAGGCCGCGCTCCTCGCGAGGGGCCGTGCCGCCGCGGAGCGGATGCTGCTGCGCCTTGCGGCGCCCGAACTGCTCGCCGGCGCGTTCTTCTCCTTCCTGTTCACCATCAGCGAGCACGGCGTGCCCGAGTTCCTGACGGTGAAGGGCAAGGTCTGGCACACCTATGCCGAGGGCGTGTTCCGGCGCTGGACGCGCCGCGCCACCGGTGTCACCGAGGAACAACTGTCCAGCCCGGTGGTGGCCGCGTTGCCGCTCGTGCTGTTGGTGGTGGTGGCGCTGGTGGTCGCATTGCGCCTGCGGGCCAGGGCCTCCGGCGAGGCACCGCAACCGCTGCCGCAGCGCGAACTCGGTCGCTGGCGGTTCCCCGCGCTGGCGCTGCCGCTCGCCTACCTCGGGGCGGGCGTGGGCGTGCCGCTCCTCGTCATGGGGGCCTGGGCCGCCGGCTCGACGCAGCGCGTGGTGCCGATGTCGCTCGAACTCGCGCGCCAGAGCTTCCGCAACGCCATGTCCCAGGCGGGCGGCGACCTGCTCTTCACCGTGCTCGCAGGCCTGGTGACCGCCGTCGTGACCATCGCCGTGGCCCTGCCGCTCGCACGCCTTGCGGCCCGTCGGTTCGGCTGGGTGGACCACCTTGCCGTGCTGCCGCTCGCGGTGCCGGCCGTGCTGCTCGCGGTCGGCTTCGTGCACGCGTTCAACGGCCAGCACGTGGCCGCCCTCTACGACCGCACCTTCGACTTCTACGACTCGGGCGCGGTCCTCGTGGCCGCCTATGCGGCGCGCCTGCTGCCCTTCGCGGTGCTGACCCTGAGCAGCGCCACCCGCAGGATCCCGCGCGCACAGGAGGAGGCTGCACTGCTGAGTGGCCGCGGCCCGGTGGCGCGCGCCCTGCGGATCCACCTGCCGCCGCTGCTGCCGGCGGCCGGCGCCGCCGGGGTGCTGATGTTCGTCCTGGCCGTGCGCGAACTGGACGTGGCCGTGGTGCTCCCTGCCGGCAACGAAACGATCGTTCGACGCCTCTCCAACGTCGTGCACTTCGGTGGCGAGGACACGGGCGGTGCCTTGGCCCTGATGTTGCTTGGGATCTCGGCACTGGCCCCCGCGGTCCTTGCCCTTGTCACCGGCCGCCGCTTGGCGCAACTCTCCTGACCCCGCTCCCACCCATGAGTTCTGTCGCACTCTCCGCACTGACCCTCCACCGCAAGGCCGGCTTCCGGCTCGGGCCGGTCTCGCTCGCGATCGCAGCGGGCCAGCGCGTCGCGCTGGTGGGGCCGTCGGGCTGCGGCAAGACCACGCTGCTGCGCCTCTTGGCCGGGCTCGAGCGTGCGGCATCGGGCACCATCTCGTTCGACGGCCGCCTCGCCACCGACGGCAACCGCCTCGTGCTGCCGCCCCAGGACCGCGGCATCGGGTTCGTGTTCCAGGACGGTGCGCTCTGGCCGCACCTCGATGCAGCTGCACAGCTGCGCTTCGTCGACCGCGGGTTGACGGCTGCCGGCGCCGCGGCACTGCTCGCGCGCGTGGGTCTGGCAGGCAAGGACCACCGCACGGTCGACTCGCTCTCCGGCGGCGAGCGGCAGCGCCTTGCGCTCGCGCGCGCGCTGGCGGGTTCGCCGCGCATGCTGCTCCTCGACGAGCCGCTGCACTCGGTGGACGTGCACCTGCGCGAGGAGCTGGCGCTGCTGATCCGCAGTGTGGCGGAGGAGCGCGGGCTCACCATGGTGGTGGTCACCCACGACCGCGGCGAGGCGCTGGCGATGGCCGACCAACTGGTCGTGCTGCAGTCGGGCACGGTGGTTGAGTCGGGGCCGGCTGCCGAACTGCTGCACCAGCCGCGCACTGCGTTTGCGGCCGCGTTCCTCGGCGGCGCCGCCTGCCACGACCTCGTGGCAGAGAGTCCGATGCGCGCGCGCAGCGCGTGGGGCTCGTTCGAGCTGCCCCGGGGCGCCAGTGCCACCAGCCACCGGCACGTGGTGCTGCCCGGCGACGTGCGTCTCGATCCCGCCGGTCCCGTGCAGGGCCGCGTGCTGCAGGTCCTGCCGGCGCACGGCGGTCTCGAACTCAAGGTTGCCGTCGACGGCCGTGTCCACTCGGTCGCCACGGAGCCGTCGAGTGCGCTGCGCGCCGGTGACGCGGTCCGCCTCGCGCTCACGGCGGCACCGCGGCTGCTCCCGCTCGGGGGTGCAGCATGAGCGTTGCCCTGCGGTTCGTGGGAGCGCTCGCGATCCTCGGCGGTCTTGCCGGTTTCGCCATGTGGGTCGGTGGCGGCGAGGGCGGCACGCCCGTGGCTGCCTCCAACGCGCGCGTCTTCCAGTCGTCCACCGAGTGCAAGGACTGCCACCAGGACGTCTGGGACGAGTGGCACGGCTCGCACCACCAGATCGCGTTCCTCAACCCGGAGGTGCGCGCGCTCAGCGACGACTTCCGCAACAAGGACTGCCAGGCGTGCCACCTGCCGCGGCCGGTGGCGGTGACCGGCTTCGGCCAGCGCGTGCTGCCGCGGCAGACGCACCCCGACGAGGGCGTGAGCTGCCTGAGCTGCCATCAGGACAAGGACGGCAGCATCATGGGTACGCGCGACCTCCCCGCCGCACCGTGCCGGCCCAAGGCGCACCGCGAGTTCCCCACGGTGGAGCTGTGCGCCAGCTGCCACAACCAGCACCAGACGACCGACCAGTGGCGCGCGAGCCACTACGCGGCGCAGGGCGTGGGCTGCAACGACTGCCACATGGAGCACGTCGACCGCAAGGCAGCAGACGGCACCGTGCGCAAGGGCCGCCACCACGGCTACCCGGGCGCGCACGATGCAGCGATGCTGCGCAAGGCAGGCACCTTCGATGCCAGGCTGGAGGGCCGCGAGGTCGTGCTCACGCTCACCAACACGGGAGCGGGCCACAACTTCCCGACCGAGGAGCGCCACCGCGCCGTCGACATCGTCGTGCGCTTCGTGCGCGCCGACGGCAGCACCACCGAGTGGGAACGCCTCTACCGTTTCCGCCAGCCCTACCGCGACGAACCCGGCGAGGACACCCAGCTGCGTGCCGGCAAGTCACACACCGTGCGGGCGCTGGCCCCGGAAGGCACCGTGGCCGCCGAGGCACGGCTCTGGTACCGCCTCACGCCGTTCGTGGGCGACGACGATCCCAAGAGCACGCTGCTCGAGGAGCGGCGGCTGGAGCTGCCGTGAGCGCCCGGAAGAGTGTCCTGCTTGTGGCACTGCTGCTCGGCTCCTGCGGCGAGCGCGCCTCGCAGCCGCAGCCGGTCCAGCCAGTGGTGCCGGCACCCGTGTTCAAGCCGTTGCTCCCCGACCTCGAGACCCTTGCCAAGGCAGGTGAGCCGCCAGCCGACCTGAAGGAGGTGCGCGAGCTGTTCGACCTCGCGCTCGTGCCCGGTGCTGCGGACGAGCGCCTTGCCACGCGCAGCCGCAAGTCGCTGTTGGAGCACCCGCAGGCGAGATGGGCCCTGGAGGAGGGCATGCTCCATGCCGAGGCAACCGTGCGCGCGGTCGCCACGTTCGAGCTCGGCAACCTCGGCCTGCAGGCCTCCGTCCTGCCGCTGCTCAAGCGGGTGAAGTACGAGACCGACCCGGTCTGCAGGGTGTGGGTGGCCAGCGCGCTCGCGCGCCTCGGCAACGGCGCGGGCCTCCCGCTGCTCACCGTGGCCATGCAGGACCAGTCGACGGCCAACGATGCCGGCGCGGCGGCAATTGCCGTGCTGAAGGCGGCCGGGGAGGACCCCGGCGAGAGTCCCACCTGGGAGGCGCTGCAGCAGGGGGTCGCACGCTTGCACTCGGCCTGGCGCAGCACGGCCGTGCTCCACGGCGCGCCGCCGACCACGGACGAGCCGGCGCTCCTGGAGGCGCGCATCGCCCAGCACCTCGTCGCGTTGCACCGCTTCCAGCTGCGGCCGGTGGAGGACGCTCGCTTCATCCTGCGCCGCGCGGGCTCGCTCCCGCTGCCGCTGCTGCGGCGCTGCCTCGGCGCCAGCGAGCCGTTCCTCCGCAGCCACGCGCTGGAGGTGGTGACCGAGCTGGGCCGCAGCGCGGCCTCGTTGGAGGATGCGGTGCTGCCGCTGCTGGGCGACGAACTCACGCGGTGCGACGCAGCGCGCGCGCTGGGTGCCATCGGTGCCGTGCGCGGCTTCGAGCCGATGGCCGCCATGCTGCGCGGCACCGACCTCGAGCAGCGCGTTGCCGCCGCCGCGGCCCTCGGCATGCTCGGGGACGCACGCAGTCTGCCCTTGCTGGAGGCCGTGGTGCCCAACACCGCCGAACCCATGGACCTGCGCGTGCAGGCAGCCTTTGGCCACGCGCTCCTCGCCAGGCAGGGCATGGGCCTCGCGTTCCTGGAGGAGCGCAAGGCCGCAGGCGACTACCACGCGCCCACGGTGCTCGAACTGCTCGACAGGGTTGCAGCTGCGTCCCGCTGAGGCTCAGGGCGCAGGCACTGCGCGGCACAGCAGGCTGGCAACGGTGCCGACGGCGAACCAGACGGGCCCGGCCCTGCAGGTCAGGAAGGCGAGGGCGGTTCTGGAAGTCGCCATGGGCGTCGCGGCAGACTAGCGGGCCTTGCTGCAGCGCTGGTCGCGGCATCGTTGCAGCTGGTTCCCCCTACTTGAGCCTCCATGAGTTCTCCCTGTCGACACGGATTCGTCGCATGCCTGGCCCTGGTGCTCGCTGCGTGTGGTCCGTCGCCGGACGAGATGCAGCAGCTGGGTGGGCCCACCATGGGCTCGAGTTGGAGCCTCAAGTGGTACGGCGCTGCGGGTGCAAGGGAGGTGCGTACCCTGGTGGAGGCCGAACTCGCCGAGGTGGACCGGGTGTTCAGCCGGTGGCGCGACGACAGCGAGATCGTGCGCCTCAACGCCACGCGCAGCAGTGAGCCCGTCGAGGTGTCCGCCCGCATGGCGGCTGCACTGCGACTGGCGCTCAAGCTCGCGCAGTACACGGCCGGTGCCTACGACCCCACGGTCGGGCCGGTCACCGAGGTCTACCGGCGCGCGCGGGCGTCCGGCCAGGTCGACGAGTCTGCCTTGGCTGCGGCGCGCCAGCACGTGGGGCACCAGCGGATCGCGCTGGACGGATCCATGCTGCGCAAGCTGGACCCCGAGGTGCAGTTGGACCTCGACGGCATCGTGGCAGGACTGGCCGCGGACCGGATTGCCGGGCAACTGGAGGCCACGGGTGTGAAGTCCTTCTTCCTCGACGTGACGGGGGAGATCCTGGTGCGCGGGGCAAAGCCCGACGGCACGCAGTGGCGCGCGGGCATCGTCGACCCCGAGCGCGCAGAGCCCGGCTCGGAGGGCGCGGTGGCGAGCCTGCCGATGGGGGACATGGCATTGTGCACCAGCGGTTCGTACCGCAACCACGTCGAGTCCGGCGGGCACTCCGTGCACCACATCTTCGACCCGCGCACCGGCGCGAACGCGACGCACCGCACCGTGAGTGCCTCGGTGCTCGCACGCTCGGCTGCGCTTGCGGACGGACTCGGCACGGCCCTCATGGTCACCGGTCCCGAGGGGGCCGAGGGTCTGCTCACCGGGTGGCCCGGCGAGGAGCGCCCCGCAGCGCTGCTGCTCGTGGCGCGCGAGGACGGCTCGCTGGAGACCCTGCGCGTGAACTGGCCCAGGGTGGACTGAGCCGGTGGTCTACTTCGTCCCGAAGCGCGGTGTCTACGAGGTGGCCGCGGGCCTGAGCCCGCTTGGCACCGACCACGGTGCCGGGGTCCTCGACCAGCATGTGTTCCAGTTCGGCAGGGCACCCGGTGACGAGGAACCGTGGCTGCGCAACAAGCAGGTGGGACGCGCAGAGCAACTCGACCGGTACGTGCGCACTGCAGGATTCGAGCCCGCTTTGGAGCAGTCCGTCTGCGACTGGATGCTGGACCGGCTGCGCACCGAGCACACCGGCCGGCAGTTCGACGATGGCGTGCCCCTTGGCTTCGCGGGCCGCTTCGACCACCTGTGCTCACAGGTGTGCGAGGACGTCGCGGTGATGGCCGAGGATGCGTCCGGGACCAGCCGCGTGGTCGCACTCAGCCTGTTTGCTCCCAACCACTGGTCGGCGGAGGACAAAGTCGGTGGCGACTTCCGCGCCATCCACGCACCCGTCGCAGGCATGCAGCGCATCCTTGCCACCACCGAGGCCCTGCTCGACGTGCTGGTGCACCGGGGCCCGTTCGTCCGGTTCGCATGGGGCATCGCCACCGACACGCGGCTCAACCACCACCCGGTGGCCCCGCGCGGGGTGGAGG